>JAEUMU010000247.1 GCA_016791325.1 Hyphomonadaceae bacterium | reverse complement strand
ACGTCATGGAGGCTTGGATAGCCGCGATCGCGCGCCGCTTCGGGGGTCGTGAACCAAGCCGGCGCATTGCGGGGCGGGCCCACGCAGGCGCAAAGCATGGCGGCCAAGCCCGTAAGCGCCACCGCCTTGATGCCCTTACCCGCCACCACCTTGCTTCTCCGTTTCTTCCGGTCTGGACTCACCTATACCAGAGCACGGCTTTGCGTCGACCGGCCAACGCGCCTTACAATCGCGCCATAAGGGAGAAACGCCTCATGACGGAAGCCCAGGGCGGCGCCGGAGGAAAGCCAAAGCGCAGCCCAGCGCCCAAACGCGCCCGAAAAAGGGCGACCACGCGGTCGGCCAAGCCAAAAGCCGCCCCCCCGGAGGCAGCGCCTGCCCCAGCGCCCAGCGCGTCCCCGGCGAAGACGCCACCGGCAGGCTCGCCGCGTCCGATCAGCGAACTGGCGCTTGAGCAGACAGCTGAGAGCCTGGCGCGGCTGTCGGCCAACCTCACCGCGGCGATGACGCGGGCCAACCAAGTATTCTCCACCGCCTTTCTCGAGCAATCGCGCGAAGCCGCGAACTGGCAGCCCGATCCGCTCGGCGTGCAGACAGCGCTGAATGAAGTCTGGTCGCATCTCGCCATGCAGCCTGAAACGCTGCGCGAAGCGCACGCCAACCTCTGGCGCCGCTATGCAGAAATTTGGGAAAAGCATACCGCCTACATGCTCACCGGCCACATGCCGGGCGCGGACGCGGCCCGTGACAAGCGCTTTAAGGATCCGGAGTGGCGTTCCAATCCCGCGTTCTCAATGCTGCGCGAAACCTATCTCGCCACCGCGGACTTCATCACCGATCTGGTCAATCGCGCTGAAGGCGTCGATGAGGCGGCGAAGCGCAAAGCCTCCTTTTTTATCAAGCAGGCGGTGGACGCGGCTTCGCCCTCCAATTTCCTGATGACAAACCCCGCCGCGCTGCGCGAGTTGCTGGCAACTCACGGCGAAAGCTTGATCAAAGGCGTCGATAACCTCGCGAACGATCTTAAGCGCGGCAAAGGCAATCTCGCCATCACCCAAACCGACATCGACGCTTTCGAACTCGGTAAGAACGTCGCGACCTCGCCCGGCAAAGTGGTGTTTCGCAACCGCGTGTTTGAACTGATCCAATATGTGCCGGCCACGCCCACGGTTCATGCGGTGCCGCTGCTGATCTTTCCGCCGTGGATCAACAAATTCTACATCCTGGACCTTCAACCCAAGAACTCGATGATCCGCTGGCTGACATCGCGCGGCTATACGGTGTTTCTCGTATCCTGGGTCAATCCAGACGAAGATATGGCTGAGGCTACGTTCGAAGATTATCTGCGCGAGGGCGTCTATGCGGCGGTGGAGGCCGCCTGCAAGGCGGCTGACGCCGAGCAAGTCAACACCGTGGGGTACTGCATCGGCGGCACATTGCTGGCGGCGGCGCTCGCACACATGGCCAAGCACGGCGACGACCGCATCAAAAGCGCCACGTTCTTCGCCAGCCAAGCCGACTTCAAATGCGCCGGCGATCTGCTCGTCTTCTCAGACAATAGCGGCATCCAATATCTGGAAGATAAGATGGACGCCCATGGCGGCGTGCTCGACGCGCAAACCATGGCCGACACCTTCAACGCTCTGCGCTCGAACGACCTGATCTGGAACTACGTGGTCGACAATTACTACATGGGCAAACACCCACCCCCGTTCGATTTGCTCTATTGGAACGCCGATCAGACACGCATGCCAAAGGCGCTGCACTTGTTCTATTTGCGCCGCTTCTACCGCGACAACGCGCTCGCTGAAGGCACGCTCACCGTGTTAGGCGATACACTCTCGCTGAAGGACGTCCATATCCCCATCTTCATGCAGAGCTCGAAAGAAGATCACATCGCCCCCGCGCCAAGCGTTTATCGCAGTGCGCGCGCCTTCGGCGGTCCAGTGGAGTTCATCGTCGCTGGCTCAGGCCATATAGCTGGCGTAATCAATCACCCCGATGCGAACAAATACCAGTATTGGACCAACCCCAATCTCAAAGGCGCCGTTGAGGACTGGTTCGCCTTCGCTCATGAAACACCCGGCTCGTGGTGGCCGCATTGGGATGCTTGGCTGGCCCCGCTCAGCGGCGAGGATGTGCCGGCGCGCACGCCGGGCGAAGGGGCGCTGCCCGCCCTATGCGATGCGCCGGGGGAGTATGTCCGGGTGCGATCCAGCGACGACTAACGCGCCCGCGGGCGCATTCACCCAGGCACGGCTCAGGTCAAACCCGCCGCTTCATCGAGTCCAAGGGCGAGGTTCAAATTCTGCACCGCGGCCCCGCTTGCGCCCTTGCCAAGATTGTCCAATAGCGCAACCAAGCGCGCCTGCTCGTCATGGCCGAACGCGAAAAGCCTTAGCTGATTGGTGCCGTTGAGCCCCTCAGGGTCGAGCGTCTTCAGCGATTGGCAGTCCTTCAACGGCGCCACTGATACAAAGCGCTCGCCTTTGTAGGCCTGCGCCAGAACGCCGTGAACGTCCTCCAAACTCGAACCATTGCCGATCGCGGCTAACGGCAGCGGAACTTCCACGATCATGCCTTTGTAATAGCGCCCAACGCTCGGCGCGAAGATCGGCGCCCGTGCGAGACCGGCATACTTTTGCATTTCCGGTACGTGCTTGTGCTTTTGCGCCATCGCGTAAATTCGATACGGCGCGCGCGTATAGGCCGGATCGGCTTCGTTCTCGAACTCGGCGATCATGGCTTTGCCGCCGCCGGAATAGCCTGAAACCGCATTCACGCTGACCGCCCAGTCGCGCGGCAGCACTCCGGCTTCAACAAGCGGGCGCGTTAGGGCAATGAAGCCGGTGGGATAGCAGCCGGGATTTGAAATGCGCTTGGATGAAGCGATCTTCGCGCGTTGATCTTTGCTCATTTCGGCAAAGCCATAGGTCCAATCCGGCGCCACCCGGTAAGCCGTAGAGGCATCGATCACCTTGACGGCGTCATTCTCGATCAGCGCCACAGCGCCGCGCGCCGCGTCGTCCGGCAGGCAAAGGATCACAACGTCGACGCCATTCAGCAAGCGCTTGCGTTCGTCATCATCCTTGCGCTTCGCGGGATCGATCGAGACGAGTTGAACGTCGCGCCGGCCTTCCAGCCGTTCGCGAATTTGCAGGCCTGTCGTGCCCGCTTCGCCGTCGATGAAAACCTTCTGCGCCATGGCTGCGAACTCCACAAACAAAACGGGCGCTTCCCGGAAGAGAAGCGCCCGTGCAAACCAGATGCGAAACGCTTAGCGCTTCGAGAACTGGAAGCTGCGGCGGGCCTTCTTGCGGCCGTACTTCTTTCGCTCAACCACGCGCGGATCGCGCGTCATAAAGCCCGCGTGCTTAAGCGCAGGACGCAGCGCCGGCTCATAATCGGCCAGCGCCTTGGAGATGGCGTGACGCACAGCGCCGGCTTGGCCCGAAAGGCCCGACCCCGTCACCGTAACGAACACATCGAACTCGCCTTCACGCTCGGTGATCTTGAACGGCTGATTGATCATCATGCGCAGCACCGGGCGCGCAAAATACTGATCCGAAGTCTTGCCGTTGATCGTGATAACGCCTTTGCCGGGTTTCACCCAAGCGCGGGCGATGGCGTTCTTGCGCTTGCCCGTGGCGTAGGCGCGGCCGAGCTTATCGACCTTGCGTTCGCGCGTGATGGCTTCGTGGGTGCCGCTGGTCAGCGTGCCGCCCGTGAGTTGGCCCAGAGATTCGAAGCCTTGGCTTGTGTCGCTCATGATTAGCCGATCCTCGAATTCTTACGGTTCTGCGACTTGAAATCGATCGTCACCGGGTTTTGCGCCGCGTGCGGATGGTCGGTACCCGCATATACGCGCAGCTTCGCCAGCTGCTTGCGCGCCAGCGGGCTTTCCTTCGGCATCATGCGCTCGACCGCCTTCTCCAGCACGCGCTCAGGATGCGCGCCTGCGAGAACCTTGCCCGCAACACGCTCCTTGATGCCGCCCGGGTGGCCAGTGTGGCGATAATAGACCTTGTCGGTCATCTTCTTGCCAGTCAGCGCCACCTTCTCCGCGTTGATGACGACAACATGATCGCCAGTATCGACGTTTGGCGTGAAATCAGCGCGATGCTTGCCGCGCAGGCGCCTGGCGATGAAAGAAGCGAGACGGCCGACCACGACGCCTTCTGCATCCACCACGATCCAGCCGTGGGTGATCTCGGAAGCCTTGGCCGCGCGCGTCGATTGGGTGCGCATGGGATAAGTCCTGACGAAACGAAGGCGCGGGCTTTAGTGGAGCACCCTTTTGCCGTCAATAGCCTTCGATATTTCATTTAATTTCATATACTTATAATGCCGGTAATTTGTTACCGCCACCCTGCGCGTAAGCACGCCAGCGCCGCCATCCAAAGCAAGGCGGCGACGAATTGATGCGTAAGCCCAAGCCATAGTGGCGATCCAGCGATAACCGTCACAATGCCTAGCCCCGCTTGCACCAGCGCCAGCGCCCCAACGGCCCCGGCCGCAGCCCGCGCAGCGCCCTGGCCCCGCAACAGCGCCACCCCTGCCATCAGCAGCGCCAGCAGCGCCGCCAGATAACCTGTAGTCCGATGCAGCAGGTGCTGGGTGGCGTGATCGCTGATCAAGTTCTGCAGCCATGGCTCAAGCCCGAATGCAGAACTGGGAATCCATTCCCCGCCGATCGTTGGCCAATCGGCATACGCTGCGCCCCCGCGCGAGCCTGCCAGCAAAGCGCCAAGAAGAATTTGCGCAAACAGGAGGGTCATGAACACGAGCGGCGTCCAGCGAGGCATTCCCAGCCTTGAAGTTTGCGAGGGCCAAGCGAAAGCGCCGAGCGCAACCCAAAGCGCAATCGCCAGAATGAGGAACGCCATCGCCAGGTGAATGGCGAGCCGCACCGGGCTTACATCCAGGCTCTGAAACAGCCCGCTCGTCACCATCCACCAACCGATGAAGCCCTGAAGCCCGCCGAGCGCAAACAGCAGCATTGTCAGCCGGAAGCGCCCGCGCAGGCGCCCGGTGAACAGAAAGAAAAAGAATGGCAGCGCAAACGCTACCCCCAACATCTTGCCGAGAAAGCGGTGGCCCCATTCCCACCAATAGATGGTGCGGAAATCGTCGAGGCTCATGCCGTAATTCTGTTCCTGATATTCGGTCGTGCGCTGATAGAGCGCGAACTCCTCCGCCCAGCGCGCTTCCGTGAGCGGCGGCGTAAGGCCCTTCTCCAAATTCCATTCGGTGATGGACAGGCCGCTATCGGTTAGCCGCGTAGCCCCACCGACCATGATCATGGCCAGCACCAGCACGCAGATCACAAGCAGCCAACGCCCGACCCAGGGCGCGCGCGGCGGCCAAACGTCATCCCTCGTCATGCTTGCGGTGTCTCCTGCCCCTCCCATAGAACCGGGAGAGCGTGACGGAAACGCGGCGCGCCGCCGCGCGGGGAACTGGCATGAACATGCGCGCACGCAAAGCGTTGGGGTGCTTAGTCCTGCTGGGGTATTTGGCGCTTTATGCAGCCGTAGCCGCCACGTTGGGGGCCTATTTGTTGCCCCTCCTGCCCGGATGGGCGGAACTGATCTTCTTTGTTGTCGCCGGGATCGCCTGGGTGGCGCCGCTGAGACCATTGTTTGCCTGGATGAATCGCGACAGCTGACACAAAACAGCCCCGGCGAGGCCGGGGCTGTTGCGCTTGGCGGCGCCAATCAGCGGCCGCTCAACATGACGCTCAGGATCACGCCGGTCGCGATGCCAACGAGCAACGTCTCGCCTCGATCGCTGCGCACGTAATGGTAGCCGCGTGGCGGCGCTTGCAGACGCTCACGGCGATAATCGACCGGGCGATATGCTTGGCGCTGATACGCAGATAGGCGATCGCCGCGGCGCCAAGCCTGATAGCCCGGCTGGAAGCTGCGATCACGTTGGATCGCCGGCGAAGGTTGGCCATAATACCAGCGGCCTTGATACCTGTAGCCGTTATGCGCGCGTGGATCCCAGCGTACCGCTTGATAGCCAGGGCGATAGCTGCGGTCGCGCGCAACCTGCGCGCTCGGGCGGCCATCATACCAGCGGCCTTGGTAATAATATCCGTTGTGCTCACGATCGTCCCACCGGTTCGATTGCGCTTGCGCGTGCGGCGGTGGACCGTGGGGACGCGGCTGCGCATTGGCGACGCCGGCAAGCGGCCCTGCCAAGGTCAACGCGGCGGCGGCGGCGATGGAAGCTTGCTTCAGCATTGAATGCTCTCCTTCGTGTTGAGAGACCATGTCTGCGTCTCTTGCACGGGAGTGTCGCGCTGAGGGGCTGAGGCCCAACTGAACACGTTTGTCCCGCCGGTCCGCTTCGGCGCCAGCATGTGTCAACAACGAGCATCGTCACACATCGACACACTATTTTCTCGGATTCAGCAGGGAACCCTCGCCGGCGCCGCGCGTTGACAGCCGCCCTGCGGCGCTAATGCGCTAATGGCGCTTGGCGATCGGGCGGGAACTCGATGCATCGGCGTGAGAAGGGCGGCTAACCGCAGAGGAAAACAACGTGCGCGCTGAACCCAGACTTGAATCCGGCGAACTTTCCGCGCCGCCGCCGTTCAATCCACTCCGGCACGCGCTCTTTCTCGACCTCGACGGCACGTTGGCGCCGATAGCGTCCGATCCCGCCGCGGTGACGCTGGATGCAGACGCGCGTGATGTGATCATGCGCGCCACCTCTGCCTCTGGAGGCGCGGTGGCGATCCTCACTGGACGCACAGTGGCGGACGCCGATCGCATTCTTCGCATGAGGCTTCCCCATATCGCCGGCACACACGGTCTCGAGCTGAGAGCCGGAGCCGTGACGACTTCCGCTGGATACAATGCGGCTGCCTTGAGAGCGGCGATACGCGATGTGCAGGCGCACTTTTCTCGCGGCGCCGCCCCCCGGCTTGAAGACAAGGGCGCAAGCATCGCATTGCACTATCGCCACGCACCCGATCTCGAAGCTCCCCTGCGCAATGTGGCCCAACGCACCGCGGCGCGCCGCGGCCTGCGCACCCTTGAAGGCAAGATGGTGATCGAGTTGCTCGCCGCCGCAGGCACCAAAGCGGACGCGCTGCGCGCATTCATGTCTGCCCCTCCCTTCACCGGGCGCACGCCCGTCGCAATAGGCGACGACGTTACCGACGAAGCAGCCTTTGAAGCGGCGCAGTCCACAGGCGGCGTGGCGGTGTTGGTAGGCGAGCGCCGCCAAACCACCGCGGCACATCACCTCGCCGATCCGAGCGCAGTGATTGCCTGGATCGCCGCCGGCCTGGAGCGCGCGCCATGAACGGCGATCTCGATCTCGCACCCATCGGTAATTGCGGCGTCAGCGCCCTGATCGACCGCGCCGGGACGTATGTGTGGGCCTGTATCCCACGCGTCGACGGCGACCCGGTATTCTCTTCCCTTCTGTCTGGCCAGCCCGCGGCAGAGGCGCCCCACGGTGTTTGGACAGTAGCGTTGGAAGACCAGAAAAGCGCCGCCCAACACTACCTGCCCAACACGCCTATTCTGATCACGACACTGACGGACGCCCGCGGCGGGAGCGTCGGGGTGATTGATTTTTGCCCGCGCTTTCGCCGCCACAACCGGGTCTATCGGCCCGGCGCGTTTGTGCGCATCGTTCGCCCCTTGGCCGGGGCGCCGCGCCTGCGCATGCGCCTGGCCCCAGCAACGGACTGGGCCTCGCGCGGCGCCGACACCACCAACGGCTCCAATCATATCCGCTACCGCGCCGCGCAGGTTCTGCGCCTCTCAACAACGGCGCCGGTATCGCACATTTTGTCGGCGCGTCCGTTCCGGCTTGAGGATGAGCATATCTTCTTCCTCGGCCCCGATGAGCCGTTCGATGGCGATCTACGCGCCACCGTCGGCGCGATGTTCGAGAACACCCGCGACTATTGGCTCACATGGACGCGCATGCTGGCGACGCCGCTGGAATGGCAGGTCGCGGTGATCCGCGCCGCCATTACGCTCAAGCTTTGCCTCTATGAAGAAACCGGCGCGATCGTCGCCGCCCTCACGACGTCGATCCCCGAAGCGCCGAACTCCGGCCGCAACTGGGATTATCGCTTCTGCTGGCTGCGCGACGCCTACTACACCGTGCAAGCGCTAAACCGCATCGGCACCGTCGATATTCTGGAGAACTATCTCCAGTACCTGCGCAATATCGTCGACGCAGCGCCGGTCGGGCGCAGTCAGCCTGTTTACGGCGTCGGCATGGAGCCAATCTTACAGGAAAGCGAAGTCGCCGCGCTTCAAGGGTATCGCGGCATGGGACCCGTGCGCATTGGCAATCAAGCTCACGAGCATCACCAGCATGATGTCTATGGCCAGATCGTCCTCTCGACTGTGCAGGCCTTCTACGACGAACGTCTCATCCGGCGGCCCAACGCCGATGATTTCGCCGCGCTCGAGAGCGTGGGCGAACGCGCCTACGCCATGTATCTGCAGCCCGACGCAGGTCTATGGGAGTTTCGCAACCGCGCAGCGGTACACACCTATTCGTCCGTCATGT
>JAEUMU010000140.1 GCA_016791325.1 Hyphomonadaceae bacterium | reverse complement strand
TGTGCTTGAGTCAGGCGCGCGCGCTTCATCCATCATCGCCGCGCTAGGCCCCAGCGCATCAAGCGCTGGGCCGGCTGCGGGCGGTGCAGCGCTGAAATAGCCAGGTGCGGGCGCGCGGCGCGCGGTGGTGTTTTCGCGCCGGTAGAGATGAATGGCGGCGGCCGCGGCTTCATCGAGCGCGCGGGCTTCCGCGTCGAGCGCCTCCATGCGCTGGGCTGCGGCGTCGAACGCTTTGTTCATGGCGCTTACCTGGCCGCGCAGTGCGCCCAGACGCGCGTCCAGTTCGGCGCGGGCGGCGGCGATGGGCGCTTCCAAATCCTCGCGCGCGTCATGATGCAGCGCCGAAAGCGCATCGGACGCCGCGCGTGCGGCGCGATCCATCTTGCCGTAATCGGGATAGGGGTCGTCGAAGCCGGAATAGCCCTTCATCGCCGCAAACACCCACACGCCGCCGCCGAGCATGAGCAGGATGATGGCTTGTGGCGAATCCAGCTGAAGCAGGGACCAGAGATGGAAGCTGGCGTCGGCGCCGAGATCCAGCTGGCGGCCAGACAGCGTGGCCATCCGGTCGCGCCAATCGGCCGCGAACAGATTGAGCATCAGCGCCAGCAGCGCCGCCGCTGCAAAGCCGAACGCGCCGAGCGTCTTCACCGGCCAGCGCGTGTGCTGCAGATAGCGCAGGCCCAAATAACCAGCCAGGAATCCAAGCGTCACGTTGGCCCCGGACAAACCGACCGCCGTAAGCGCGCCGCCCAGCAATCCGCGCTCATCATCCTCAGCGAACACCGCCGCACTGAACAACGCTTCAAAAACGGCGGCGCACAACAGCAAGCCGGCCTGCAGCAATCCCGAGCGCGGATAGACGGCCGCGCGGCGCAGGCCGTGCGCCTGTTTGAAGGCGGCCAGATCGGTGCGGCCCTGGGCGGCTGCGCTGGCGGCTTCGCTCCATTCATGCGCCAAGCGGCCAGCCGCCTGGCGCAGCGCCAAGCGCGCCGCCAGCGTAGGGCCCGCCAAATCGGGCGCGGGCGGCAGCAATCCGCGCAGCGTGCGCTCAGTATCGGCTTTGAGCGCTTGCCGGGCGGTTTCAAGGGGGGTGCGCCCGGCGGCCACGGTTTCGACCACGGCGCGTTCGGCGGGGGAGATTTCGTCAGCATCGGCGGGAGGGAAATCGCGGGCGGCGTCTTCGCGGGCGCGGCGGCGCAGCGCCAAGCGCTTTTCCAGCGTCGCGGCCGTCAGGTTCGCGAACGCGCCGCTACCGGCGCGTGTAGCAAGGTTTGCCGCTCCAGCGCGCAGCCCATCCATGCATCAGCTCCTTGGGCACTAAAGCGCGGGCGCGACGCTTCTCCAAGCGAAAGCGCACGGCTATGCAGGGGCAAGCGAGGAGATTGGCGTGAGCGAGCTGACGGAATTGCTGGCGATCGCCCGGCGCACGGCGGTTGAGGCGGGTGCGGCGCTGCGCGCTCACCGCAGCGAATGGAGCGTGATCGCCGCTGAACACGGGCGCGAAGTGAAGATCGACGCAGACGCCCGCGCCGAAGCGCTGATCCTAGGCGCGCTGGAACGCGCCGCGCCATTTCCCGTCATTTCCGAGGAGGCCGGGTGGGTTGACGGCTCGGACCGTAGCGAGGGTTTCGTTTGGGCGGTCGATCCGCTTGACGGAAGCGTGAACTACTTGCGCGATTATCCGCACTGCGCGGTTTCAATCGCGTTGCTGCAACGTGGCGCGCCGATATTGGGGGTCGTGGATTGTTTTGCGCTCGGCGAAACCTTCGCAGGCGCGGTAGGGTTGGGCGCCCGCTGCAATGAAGCGCCGATAACTGTTTCGCGCATCAGCGAGCCAGCCAGCGGGATTCTTCAAACCGGCGTTCCATCGCGTGCAAGTGAAGACTCCATGGCGCTGTTTGAAGAGCGCCTGAAAACATGGAGAAAAATTAGGATGATCGGCTCCGCAGCATCGGCTTTGGCTTATGTCGCGGCGGGCCGCGCGGAGGCTTACCGCGAATCTGGTTCCATGATTTGGGACGTAGCCGCCGGTTGCGCGCTCGTGCGTGCTGCGGGCGGCGAGATTTGGATTGGCGCAGCCGCGCTTGACCAGCCTTTGGAAGTGGCCGCGTGCAACGGCGTTGTCGCGCTGCCGAAATAAAAAATGGGGATTGGACGGCAAAATCCCGATAAGGCATGCCGAGGCGCAACAATGTCCGAGAATCCTCGCCTGTACGGCGCAGTTCGCCCTGGACAGACAGCCTTCTGAGTTTCTAGATACGCCGCCAGGGGATTGGCGCTTGTGGGTGAGGGGATGACTGTCAGCACAGTGCTCGCCGGCACAGCCGAAACGATCCGCGCCGTGCTTAGCGGTGACGTGAATTGGGGCGGTCATGTTCCGCAATCAGTGGTGATGATCGGGCCGGGCGAGGCGCCACTGCCTGTGCTTGCCCATGCCCCCGCCTGGGACGCGATTGATTTCTCCGCCGTTCAGGGGCCGGGTGTGGTGCTGGCCGCCTCCCCGCCGACCGTTTCGGCGACGCGCGCCGTGCTTGCGCGTGCGGCCGAAGCTGGTTTGCGCACGATGATCGTGCGCGACGGAGGCGTGCACGCACTGACGCTAAACGATCTGGTTGGCCAGCCGCTGCGCGATGTGGATTGGCAGCGCATCCGCGCCCGCATCGCCGGCAAGCGGGTGCTCATCACCGGGGGCGGCGGTTCCATTGGCGCCGAACTCGCGCGCCGTGTGGCGACGCTGGGCCCGAGCCGCCTCACGCTGCTCGACAGTTCAGAGTACAATCTCTTCAAAATTGGCCACGAACTGCCGGAGGCGGTGGCGATTCTGGCGGATGTGCGCGATGCGCGTTCCATGCGCCGCTGGCTGGAGCGCGAGCGTCCTCAAATCGTATTCCATGCGGCCGCGTTGAAGCAGGTGCCGTTGGTTGAGCTGTTCCCTTGCGAGGGCGTGCTGACCAATATTTGCGGGACGCGCCACGTCGTCGATGCTGCGCACGCTGTCGGTGCGGACGTGATCTTCGTCTCGACCGACAAGGCGGTGGAGCCTTCTGGCGCCATGGGCGCTTCGAAGCGGCTGGGCGAACTGTTCTGTCACGCGCTGGATCGCCAAGGGAAGCAGCGCGCGGTTCCGGTGCGGCTTGGCAATGTGCTGAGTTCGACTGGCTCGGTTGCGCCGCTGTTTGAAGCGCAGTTCGCCGCTGGCGGCCCGCTCACTGTGACGGACCCCAACGTCACGCGTTTCTTCCTGTCCATTCCCCAGGCCGCCGATGTGCTGCTGCAGGCCGCGGCTCTGGGCCTGGCCGAAGATAGCGTGCGCGGGGCGACACTGGTGGTCGACATGGGGGAAGCGCTGCCTGTGGTGGAGCTTGCGCGCGACGTGATCCGCCTGGGCGGCCAGCGTCCGGACATCGACATGCCGGTGACGTTCGTGGGCCTGCGGCCCGGCGAAAAGCTGCACGAGCGGCTTGTCGGCGGTGACGAGGCGTGTGTGGAAAGCGGCGCAGCCGGCGTGGTGGCGGCGCAATCGACCGCGCGTGACCTTGTCGATATGCACGAGCTGTTCAGCCGGCTCGAAGCGCTGGCGCAGGAAGGCGAAGCCGACGCCGTGCGCCGGGAATTGTTCGCCGCGCTGGGCATCGAGGAAAGCCAGCACCGGGCGGTCGTGGCTTAATCGAGCGTTCGCCGGAAGCGCGCCAGCGCAACGCCGGCCAACACCAACAGAATGGCGCCTAAGGGCATGAGATCGCCGATGACGTCGGCGAAGCCTGCACCCTTGAGCACAACCTCGCGCACAATCCGCAAGAAGTGGGTGATGGGCAGGCACTCGCCGATGGCTTGCGCCCAGGCTGGCATGGCGCGGAATGGAAACATGAAGCCGGAAAGCAGGATCGAGGGCAGAAAGACGAAGAACGTCATCTGCATCGCCTGCATCTGCGTCTTGGCCAGCGTCGAAATGAGATAACCCAGCATCAGGTTGGCGAAGATGAACAGCGTCACGCCAATCAGGAACGCAATCAGCGATCCGGTGAACGGTATGTGGAACAGCAGCACGGCGATGGTCATCACGATGACCACCTGAATCGCGCCGACGAAAATGTAGGGCGTGGTCTTGCCGATCATCACCTCAATCGGGCGGACGGGCGTGGCGAGCAGATTCTCCATGGTGCCACGCTCGGATTCCCGGGTGAGGGCGATGGAGGTGATCATCACCATGGTCATGGTGAGGATGACGCCTAAGAGCGCCGGGACGATGTTGAAGGAAGAAACGCCGGCCGGATTGAAGCGGCGGTGCACGACAATCTCATAAGGCGCGGGCGCCGGCGCAAGAAACGCCAGCGGACCGACAAATTCTGGTGCGAACGCCGATTGCGCGATCTGCTGGATTGCGCCGATCGCGCCGCCCGCAGCGACGGGATCGCTGGTGTCCGCGGCGATCAGGATTTGCGGGCGCTCGCCGCGCACAAGCCGGCGCTCAAAGCCTTCGGGAATAGAGATGAGGAAGTTCGCTTGGCCCGAGCGCAGCGCCGCATCGCCATCTTCGGCGCGCGTCACGATGGAGACGATGTCGATGTAGGTGGAGGCGGTGAGCGAAGCGAGGAAAGCGCGCGTCATCGGCCCGTCTTCACGCAGTTCGATCACGGCCGGCATGTGACGCGGATCGGTGTTAATGGCGTAGCCGAACAACACCAACTGGATCACCGGCATCATGATCATGATGGCGAAGGTGGGCCGGTCGCGCCGCATCTGCACCAGCTCTTTCAGGAATACGGCGAAGACGCGCGCCCATGAAACATCGAACGAAGGCGCTTCAAAGCGGGGCAGGGCCAGACGGCTCATTGGAAGTTATCGACGCTGCCGGACATCAGGTAGATAAATATCTCCTCGAAGCCGGTTTCGATTGGCGCGATCTCGACATGGGGAAAAGCGGCCTTGGCCGCGCGCGCTGCGGCTTCAAGCGCTGCGCGATCCTTGCCGCACACATGCACCGCCGTGCCGAAGCGCGCGACCAGATCGACGCCGGGCTGGGCCTCGAGCAAGCGCTGGGCCTCCTGCAGCGGGCGGCCTGAAACACGCCACGCGAAAAGGCCGATCTGGTTCGGGATTTCTGCTGTCGGCGCGTCGAGCAGCTTTTTGCCGTAGGCAATATAGGCGATGGAATCGCATTGCACCGCTTCGTCCATGTAGTGCGTGCTGACCAAAGTAGTCACGCCCTGCGCCGAATAGCGGCGGATCTGATCCCAGAAATCGCGCCGCGCCTTGGGGTCAACACCAGCGGTGGGCTCGTCGAGCAGCAGCAGTGCAGGCTCGTGGATCATGCAGGCGGCAAGTGCGAGGCGCTGCTTCCAGCCGCCCGAGAGCTTTCCGGCCAATTGGCCTTGGCGTTCGGCGAGGCCCAGATCGGCGAGCGCCTGATCGACACGCTCGGCGCGGCGATCTAGGCCGTAAATGCGGGCGATGAATTCAAGATTCTCGCGGATCGAGAGATCCTCGTAGAGCGAGAACTTCTGCGTCATATAGCCGACGCGTTCTTTGATCTTGAGGCTTTCGCGCAGAACGTCGAAGCCCAGCACCTCGCCGACGCCGGCTTCAGGTTTCAGCAAGCCGCACACCATTCGGATGGTTGTGGTTTTTCCCGAACCGTTTGGCCCCAGGAAGCCATAGATGGCGCCGCGCGGGACGCGAAGGTTGAAATCATCGACAACGCGGCGCCCGCCGAAGCTCTTGGACAGCCCGCGTACGTCGATGACGAGTGGGACGTTCATTCGGCGATCCGCACATCTACAGGCGCGCCGGGGCGGATCGGGCCGGGCGCGGTGAGCCGCGCTTCGACCAGGAACACGAGCTTCTCACGCTGATCTAGCGAGTAGATGATTGGGGGCGTGAATTGCGGTTCCTGAGCGACGAAGCTCACGCGCGCTTCAACGGGCTCGCCGCAGCCGTCGCAGCTCACCAGCACGCGCGCGCCCAGCGGCAGACGCGCGAGCAGCGCTTGCGGCGCGAAGAAGCGCACTTTCATGTTTTCGGGCGGCAGGATGGAGACGATCGGCGCGCCGGGCGCGACGACTTCGCCGGGGCGCTGATAGAGGCGTTGAACCACGCCCGCCACTGGTGCGGCGCCGGCGAGATCGCGCACACGCTCCCGCGCCAGGCCAGTTTGTGCGGCCAGCGCGCTGGCTTCGCGCTGCGCCTGCGTAAGCTGGGCGGCGGCGGCGTCCCGCTGGGCGCGATCAGCGTCGAGCCGCGCGCGCGGGTAGAAGCCGCGCTCGGATAGTTCGAGGCCGCGCGCGAAGGTTCGCTGCGCCAGCGTGAGGTTGGCCTGGGCGGAGCGCACGGCTTGAGCTGCGGCCGAGCGTTGCGCTTCAGCGCTCTGGGCGCTGAAAGCGAGGCGTTGGGGATCGAGCCGGAAAACCGGTGCGCCAGCTTCCACGCGTTCGCCTTCGCGTACAAACAGTTCGGTGATGACGCCGCCGTCCTGGCTGGAGAGATAGACGTAATCGGCCTCGCCATAGCCTTGCAGCGCTTCTGGCGCAGGCGGGCCGCAGGCGGCGGCGAGGGCAAGCAGAGTGAGTGCGATCAGGCGCTTCATGAGCGGCGCTCCAGCCCGCGGAGCAGGATGTTAAATTGCTGTTCGATCAGATTTTGCGGCTGCGCGAGAGCGGTTTCGCCTCGCAATACGTGGGTCCACAGCGCTTCAAACAAGAGCGGGCCGATGAAGGCGCGGGTGGCGGCCTTCACATCGATCTCGTCGCGGATGGCGCCTTTGGCTTTGCCTGCTTCGATCAGCGCCTCGAGCGCCAAGCGGGCCTTTTCGACCACCTGGGTGCGATAGTAATCGGCGATTTCGGGAAAGCGACCGCTGACGCCGATGACAAGACGCGGCACCGCGATGACGCGCGCATCGGCCATGGTGTGGGCAGCGGCGAGCGCCAAGGTGCGCAGGGCGGCGAGCGGATCGTCGCGCCCGGCCTGCGCCAGCATCTGCGCACGCTGCGCGATCGGGCCGACCTTGGCTTGGATCAGCGCCTCCAGGAGCGCCATCTTGCTCGGAAAGTAGAGGTAGACGGCGGCTTTGGAGAGGCCGGCGGCCTTGGCGATGTCCTCCATCCGGGCGGCTTCGAAGCCGCGGGCGGTGAATTCCGCGAGGGCGGCGTCGAGGATTTCTTCGGGCCGCGCTTCCGCGCGGCGACGCCATTTCGGGCGCGGCGGTTTTCTCGTTTT
>JAEUMU010000094.1 GCA_016791325.1 Hyphomonadaceae bacterium | reverse complement strand
ATACCGTACCGCCCAGCGGCGCGATCTGAATCGGCTTCGCCAGGACTGTCAGCACTGGGCCAATGACAGTCGCCCCGCCGGCGGTGGTCAGCAGGCTCGTGGCGATCGAGGCGGAGTGCAACGCCGGCATCACCAGCACGTTGGCCGGCTCCGAGAGGCGCGAAAACGGATAAAGATCGCGCATGTTCGGATTGAGCGCGACATCCACGTTCATCTCGCCCTCGTATTCGAAGTCGATCTCCTCGCGCCGGTCTAGCAGCGTCACGGCTTCGCGGAGCTTTTCTGAACGCTCCATCTTGGGATTGCCGAACGTTGAGTGCGAAACCATCGCCACGCGCGGCGTGGCGCCGAGCTGGCGCGCCATCGCCGCCGATTGAATGGCGATCTGCGCCAGTTCCGCCGCCTCGGGAAACTCCGCCACCGCCGTATCGCTCACAAACAGCGTGCGTCCCTTCGAAAGCACCACCGACATGCCCATCACGCGCTCGCCCCGCGCCGGGTCGATTGCCTTCAGCACGTCGTCCAGCGCGGTCGCGTAATTGCGCGTCACGCCCGTCACCATGCCGTCGGCGTGGCCGAACGCCACCATGCACGCGCCGAACACGTTGCGGTCCTGATTTACGAGCCGCTGCGCATCGCGTTGCAAGAAGCCGTAACGCTGCAGCCGCTTGTAGAGATAGTCGGCGTAGACGGCGTTGTTCTCTGAGAGTCGCGCATTGACGATGCGAAGCTTCGCGGATTCCGGCACGCCCACCAGGGCCATGTTGTCGCGCACTTGGTCTTCGCGCCCCACCAGCACGGCGCGCCCCAGGCCCAGTTCCTGAAACGCGTAGGCCGCGCGGATCACAGCCGGCTCTTCGCCCTCCGCGAAAGCGATGCATTGCGGCGCGCGCCGCACCACTGTTTGCACGCGCTGCATCATCGCCGCCGTCGGGTCGAGGCGCTGCGCCAAGCTATGGCGATACGCCGTCATGTCGGGGATCGTCTTGCGCGCGACGCCGGTATCCATCGCCGCTTGCGCCACGAAGGGCGGGATCTCGGAGATTAGCCGCGGGTCGAACGGGCTCGGGATGATGTAATCCGGGCCGAACTTCAGGCGCTTGCCCTGATAGGCGGCCGCCACTTCGTCCGGCACGTCTTGCTTGGCCAGTTCCGCCAATGCCCGCGCCGCCGCCACCTTCATCTCTTCGTTGATCGTGCGCGCCCGCACATCAAGCGCGCCGCGGAAGATGTAGGGAAAGCCCAGCACGTTGTTGACCTGGTTCGGATAGTCCGAACGCCCGGTAGCTACGATTGCATCTTTGCGCACTTCATGGACTTCCTCCGGCGTAATCTCCGGATCGGGATTGGCCATGGCGAAGATGATCGGTTTCTTCGCCATCGACTTGACCATTTCCTTGGTCATCGCCCCGGCGACGGAGAGGCCCATGAACACATCTGCGCCCACAAGCGCGTCCGCCAAGGTGCGCGCTTTGGTGTCGACGGCGTGGACGGATTTGAACTGATCCATGCCTTTCTCGCGCCCGCGATAGATCACGCCTTCGCGGTCGCACGCGATCACGTTCTCATGCGGCACGCCTAATTGCTTGATCAGCCCGATGCACGAAAGGCCCGCCGCGCCCGCGCCGCTCACCACCACCTTAATATCGGCCAGGCTGCGCCCGGTCAGCTCGCAGGCGTTGAGCAGACCCGCCGCGGCGATGATGGCGGTGCCGTGCTGGTCATCATGAAATACTGGGATGTCGAGTTCGTCGCGCAGACGGCTTTCGATCACGAAGCATTCCGGGCTCTTGATGTCCTCCAGGTTTATGCCGCCGAAGGTTTGCCCGATATTGCGCACCGTGATGATGAATTCTTCCACGTCCTGCGTGGTCACTTCGATGTCGATCGAATCCACATCGGCGAAGCGTTTGAACAGAACGCTCTTGCCTTCCATCACCGGCTTGGAGGCCATCGCCCCCAAATTGCCGAGGCCCAGAATAGCTGTGCCGTTCGAGATCACGGCCACCAGATTGCCCTTGGAGGTGTAGTCGTAAGCCTTGTCCGCATCCTCCGCGATCGCCTTCACTGGCACGGCCACGCCGGGCGAATAAGCCAGCGAGAGGTCGCGCTGCGTCGCCATAGGCTTGGTCGGCAGGATCGAAATTTTTCCGGGGGTGGGCGAGCGGTGGAACTCCAGCGCCTCGGCGTCGGTGAAGCTCTTTTTTGATTCGGACATTTCAGGATCGGCTCAGTGGGAAGGAGGGGCGCACCCTAGCCGTGGGCCCGGCGCGGTCAATGGAAGTCGGCGGCGTAGGCGAGTAAAGGTGGCCGGTGCCTGATTCCTCAACCCCGCCGCCGCCGCGCGCAACGCCCTTCATGGCGCAATACCTCGCCGCCAAGAGCGCGCATCAGGATGCGCTCGTGTTCTTCCGCATGGGCGATTTCTACGAGCTGTTCTTTGACGACGCCGAGAAGGCCGCCGCCGCCCTGGGCATCACGCTCACCAAGCGCGGACAGCACGGGGGTGAGCCGATCCCGATGGCAGGCGTGCCTTGGCATCAGGCCGAAGGCTATCTCGCCAAGCTGATCCGCGCCGGCTTCAAAGTGGCGGTGTGTGAGCAATTGGAGGATCCCGCTGAAGCCAAGAAGCGCGGCGGCAAGTCCATCGTCGCGCGCGGCGTCGTGCGCGTCGTCACGCCCGGCACGCTGACGGAGGAGGGGCTGCTCGATGCGCGCGCCGCCAATCGGCTGGCCGCCATCGCCTATGCCGGTGAAGCCGCCGCCATCGCCTGGGCTGACATCTCCACCGGCGCGTTCGAAACGCGCGCGCTTGCCGCCGCGCAAGCAGAAGAAGAACTCGCCGCGCTCGCCCCGGCGGAGCTTCTTTGCGTCGAAGCCGAAGCCGCGCGCTTGGCCGAATGGGCGCGTGTTGGCGGCGCGGCGCTCACCTCCCGTCCAGCCGTCAAGGCCGACGCCCGCGCCGCCGAGCGGCGCCTGAAGGCCGCGTTCGAGGTCGCCGCGCTCGACGCCTTCGGCGAGTTTACTCCCACGGAGCTATCCGCCATCGGCCTCTTGCTCGATTATGTCGAACTCACCCAGGCCGGCGCGGCGCCGCGCCTTTCGCCGCCGCGCCGCACTGGCGCGCGCGCCTTCATGGCGATCGACGCCGCCACCCGCGCTGCCTTGGAGATTGATCGCTCTGTGCGTGGCGGGCGCGATGGTTCGCTGCTGGCCAGCATAGACCGCACCGTGACCGCCGCCGGCGGGCGCCTCTTGGCCGAACGCTTGGCGCGCCCGCTCCTCGATGTGCGCGCCATAGCGGCGCGCCATGATGGCGTGCAATTTTTCCTCGATGCGCGCGATCGCCGCGATGGCGTGCGCCAGGAATTGCGCGCCGCCGGCGATCTTGCCCGTGCGTTGACGCGCTTGGCCCTTGGCCGCGGCGGCCCCCGCGATCTGGCGGCGCTGCGCGATGGCCTTCACGCTGGCGATCGGGCGGCGGCGCGCTGTCTGGGCCTTGGCGCGGCTGCGCCGGAGGAAATCGCCGCCGCCTGCGCCGCGCTCACACTCGCGCAGCACTCTGAAAGCGCAGCGTTGGCGCAAACGCTGGAGCGCGCGCTGGCCCCGGATTTGCCGCTGCTTGCCCGCGATGGCGGCTTCATCGCGCCGGGTTTTGACGCCACGCTCGATGAGCATCGCACCCTGCGTGACGATTCCCGCAAGATCATCGCCGCGCTGCAAGCGAAATACGCCGAAGAAGCCGCCATTCCCGGCCTCAAGCTCAAGCACAACAATGTGCTGGGCTATCATCTCGACGCCACGCCGAAACAAGCTGAGGCGCTGATGGCGCCGCCGCTCAATGCGCGCTTCATCCATCGCCAAACCAATGCCGGCTCGATCCGCTTCACCACCACCGAACTGGCTGAGCTCGACGCCAAGATCGCCCGCGCCGGCGATGCTGCTCTCGCGCGGGAGCAAGCCTTGTTCAAGCAATTCGCTGTGCGTGCTGCGGCGTGCGAAGCCGCTATTCGGGCCGCCGCCGAGGCGTTGGCGGCGCTGGATGTCGCCGCCGCTCTCGCGCAATGGGCCGAAGAAACTCATGCGGTACGCCCCGAAATCGATGAGTCCGCCGCGCTGTTGGCCGAGGCGGCGCGCCATCCCGTGGTAGAGGAGGGCGTGCGGCGCGCCGGTCAGGGCTTCACCCCCAACGACGCGCGCCTGGATGCGGAAGGCAAATCCGGGCCGCGTCTGCTCGTCGTCACCGGGCCGAACATGGCTGGCAAAAGCACGTATCTGCGTCAGATCGCGCTTTTGGCGGTGTTGGCGCAGGCTGGCGCCTACGCGCCCGCGCGCAAGCTGCGGCTTGGCGTCGTCGATCGCGTGTTCGCCCGTGTCGGCGCGTCGGACGATCTCGCCCGCGGACGCTCCACCTTCATGACCGAGATGGTGGAAACGGCGGCCATTCTGCATCAGGCCGGTCCGCGCGCTTTGGTCGTGCTCGATGAAATCGGGCGCGGCACGGCCACGTTTGACGGCCTCGCCATTGCCTGGGCGGTGGCTGAGCACCTGCACGAAGCCAATGCCTGCCGCGCTGTGTTCGCCACGCATTACCATGAGCTGACGCGATTGGCCGAAAAGCTTGAAGCCGGCGCCAACGCCCATCTGCGCGCCAAGGAGTGGAAAGGCGATCTGGTGTTCCTGCACGAGGTCGCGCCCGGCCCGGCTGACCGGTCATACGGCATCCAGGTGGCCAAGCTGGCCGGCCTGCCAAAATCCGCGGTGGAGCGCGCGCGCGCCGTGCTGGCGCGCCTGGAAGCCGGGGGCGCCGGCGCTCGCGTTGAGATCGTCGAAGAACTGCCCTTGTTCGCGACGGTGATGGAGGCGCATGCGCCATCGCCGCTTGAAGCCGCGCTTGAGGCGCTAAACCCCGATGCGCTCACCCCGCGCGAGGCGCTTGAGGCGCTCTACGCGTTAAAGGCGCTCAAATCAGAGAACGATTAGGGGTGTTACGGCTGTTGCGGTTGCGCCGGGCGGTCCTCGCCGGGCAACAGCGAGGGGCGGCGATCCACTGAGGTTCGCGCCGCCTCGATGGCCTGGCCCTGCACCAGCGTTTCGCGCACCGGATCGGAAAGACCCACGTAAGCCTGGAACATCATGAAGCCGCCCAGCAGGGCGCCCAGCACCAGTCCGGAAACGCCCCAAAGCGAGGCGGCGAACCAATAGGCTGAGGCGCGTTCGCTTCTGATGCGCTGCAGAAACAATTTCTGATCCATCAGCGCTTCAAGGCCCGCGCGCGCCGGATGGTCGTGCACCTGGTGATCGGCGTCGTCGACCGGGTTCAGCTTCACGGTTCTGCCTTTGCCGCGCATCGATCTCTCCAGGGGCGATAGTTCCCGCTTCCCTTTTGGCTGTGCCCGCGAAATGAGGCAAGTTTGCGATCTGCGAATTGCCAAGAAGTCACAACATAATGCAGCGGGGGCTGGCGCGGGGCCCTGGGGATGATGAAATTGTAATCATGGCCGCTCGCCTCAAACCTGCCCGGATCGAACACGTGGTCGATGGCGTGCGCCTGCGCGCGCAGCTCAGCGCCGCCTACAGCGCTGAGGGTGATAACGCGCGCGGCACGGTGCTGCGCCTGCTGCACGGCGCATTGTTTCGCGGGCGCATGATCGCCAAGGAGCGCCTGGAGTCCGGAGAGCACGGCCTGGCGGTCGCGCGCCTGTTGGCGGCGGTAGCCGATGAGGTGGTCGCAGCGCTGTTCGATTACACCACCACGCACGTTTTCCGCGCGCGCAACCCCACCAAGGGCGAACGCTTCGCCGTCATGGCGGTGGGCGGATATGGGCGCGGTGAGTTAGCGCCGTCATCCGATCTCGATCTGCTGTTCTTGCGCGCCTACAAGCCGACGCCGTTTTCCGAACAAGTCACTGAGTACATGCTCTACATGCTGTGGGACATGGGCCTCAAAGTCGGCCATTCCTCTCGCAACATCGAAGAGTGTCTGAAGCTCGCCCGCGAAGATCACACTATCCAGACAGCCCTGCTGGAATCCCGCCGTCTGGCCGGCGATGAATCGCTGGCCGAAGAATTCCTTACCCGCTTCCGCAAGGAGGTGGTCGATCGCGATCACGCGGGCTTCATCGCCGCCAAACTGCGCGAGCGCGATGAACGCCACGCCCGCATTGGCGCATCGCGCTACATGGTTGAGCCCAACCTGAAGGAAGGGAAGGGCGGCCTCCGCGATTTGCACACGCTGTTCTGGCTGGTGAAGCATTGCTACGGCTTCGGTACCGCCCACGCCTACGTCGAAGCCGGCGTGTTTTCCGCTGAAGAACGCAACGCGTTTCGCCGCGCCATGCAATTCCTCTGGACGGTGCGCTGCCACTTGCATTTCCTCACCGGTCGCGGCGAAGAGCGCCTCACGTTCGATCTGCAGCCCGAGCTGGCCATTCGCATGGGTTATGGCGCGCGCGCCAATCAAAGCGCGGTCGAACGCTTCATGAAGCGCTACTTCCTGGTCGCGCGTGAGGTTGGCGCGTTGACGCGCGTCTTGTGCGCCAAGCTGGAAGCCGATCAGGCCAAGCGCGCGCCCGCCGGCCTGCAGCGGCTGATGCCCGCCGCGCGCAAGCGCACCGCTGAGATTGAGCCTGGCTTTTATCTGGAGGCCGGGCGCCTCAATATCGAAGGGCCGCAAGCGTTCAGTGATCCCGCCAATCTGATCCGGCTGTTCACCATAGCCGCCCAACGCAATCTCGATGTCCATCCCGAAGCGTTCGGCGAGGCGGCGCGGCGCGCCCGCGCCATATCACCCGCCTGGCGCAAGCGCCCCGAAACGCGCGCCGCCTTCCTGGATGCAATCGCGCTGAAGCGTCCGCCCGCCGCATTGAGACTGATGAACGAAGCCGGCGTTCTCGGCAAATTCGTGCCTGAGTTCGGCCGCGTCGTCGGGCAGATGCAGTTCAATATGTACCATCACTACACCGTGGATGAGCATACGCTGCAAGCGATCGACGCGATGTCGGAGATCGAAGAAGGGCGGCACAAGAACCAGCACCCGCTATCGACGGAGATTTTCTCCAAGATCATTAATCGCCGCGCGCTCTATTTGGCCATGCTGCTGCACGATACGGGCAAGGGCGAGGGCGATCAGCAGATCGAAGGCGCCAAATCCGCGCGCGCCGCATGCGAGCGCCTGGGCCTGCCGCCGGAAGAGGTCGAACTCGTCGCCTGGCTCGTCGGCAACCATCTCGTGATGAGCGATGTGGCCCAGAAGCGCGACATCGGCGATCCGCGCACTGTTTCGCAGTTCGCCGCCGTCGTCGGCAACGTCGAGCGCCTACGCTTGCTCCTCGTTCTCACCGTGGCCGATATTCGCGCCGTCGGGCCGAGCGTCTGGAATGACTGGAAAGGCCAGTTGCTGCGTGATCTCTATCGTCTCACGGAAGCAGCCCTGCACGGCGGACGTTCCGATGAACAAAGCGTGCGCGAACATTTGGCCCAACTTGCCCGCGAGGCCAAAACCGAATTGCTGCGCCACGTTGCCGTGGATGACGATCTGGCCGGCTGGCTCGATGCGCTTGAGGACGGCTACTGGCTAAACCATGACGCCGAAGCGCTCGCCTGGCACGCGCGCGAGGTGATGGCGGCGCGCAAGGGCCGCGCCATCCCGCATGTCGCCGCGCGCATTCGCCCCGTCCAGGCGGTAACGGAGGTTATCGTCTATGCAGGCGATCGGCCTGGCCTGTTCGCCAGCTTCGCCGCCGCCATCGCCACGTGCGGCGGCGATATCGTCAACGCCCGCGTCCACACCACGAAGGATGGCGCCGCATTCGATGTGTTCTCCGTGCAAACAAGCGATCGCCAGCCGTTCGGCGCCGATGATCCGGAAGCGCTCGAAGCCATGATCACACGCCTCAACCGCGCCGCGCTGGAAGATGTGCCCGCCCCGCCGCCGCGTCCGGCGTCGCGCCGCTCTTCGGCTTTCGCCATCGACCCCTGGGTGCGCCTCGATAATGCGCTGACCCCCGAAGCCACCGTCGTAGAGGCTTCGGGGCGCGATCGGCTCGGGCTACTCGCGGGCCTTTCGCGCGTGTTCGCCGAGTCGAAGGTCACCATCAGCAGCGCCCATATCGAAACCCTGGGTGAACGCGCGTGGGACGTGTTCTACGTCCAGGAGGAGGGGGGCGGCCAAATCACCAATCCGCGGCGCGTTTCCAGCTTGCGCGCGAAACTTGAGGGTGTGCTGCGCGCCGCCGAGCCCGCCGCCCCCGCCGATCCCGCGCGCCAGCCCTTGGCTGTGGCGCGCGCCTCCACGGCGCGCTAGCAAGGGCCACCTTTCGCCAAGCTGAGTCGCCGTCTCCATGAGTCTCGCACGCAACACGGCCGTGATCGGCGGCCTGACGCTTGTTTCGCGCTTGCTTGGCTTCTTGCGTGATCTATTGTTCGCCGCCGCTCTCGGTGCGGGGCCGGTGGCCGATGCATTTTACGCCGCCTTGCGCTTTCCAAATCTGTTTCGCCGTCTGTTCGCCGAAGGCGCTTTCAGCCAAGCGTTCGTGCCGGTGTACGCCAAGACGCTGGCCGAGCAGGGCGAACAAGCCGCCGATCGCCTCGCCAGCGAAGCGCTCTCGGTGCTGCTTCTGCTCACCGGCCTCGTCACGGCCGCGGCCATGCTGCTGATGCCATGGATCAATCGCGTGCTGTTCGCCGGCTATGTCGACGATCCGGAGATTTTCGCTCTCGCCACCGTGCTGACGCAGATCACCATGCCGTATCTGGTCGCCATCAGCGCCGCCACCATGTTCGCCGGCGCGCTGAATGCGCGCGGACGGTTTTTCGCGGCCGCTGCGGCGCCTTCGCTGCTCAATCTCTGTCTGCTCGTGGGCATCTGGTTTTTCCGCCACGATGCGGTTGAAGCGTCCTATGCGGCGGCGATCGCCGTCAGCGTGTCAGGCGTGTTGCAGGCGCTATGGGTGGCGCTGGCGGCGCGACGCGCCGGCGCACGCACGCGCCCGTCGCCGCCGCGTCTCACGCCCAATGTACGCCGCTTGCTCGCGCTGGCTGCGCCTGCGGCGGTGGCGGGCGGCGCGCTGCAGATAAATGTCATGGTCAGTCAGGTGCTGGCCTCTTTTGAAGATGGCGCCATTTCGCTGCTGAATTACGCGGATCGCTTATACCAATTGCCGCTGGGCTTGATCGGCGTGGCGGTGGGCGTCGCCATGCTGCCGCGCCTGTCGCGGCTGGTGCAGGCGGAGGATCACGCTGGCGCGCGCGGCGCGCTGGATGAGGCGGTGAATCTCTCGATGGCGTTCACGCTGCCTTCAGCGGCCGCGATGATGGCGGCGCCAGCCTATTTACTGGAGGGCCTGTTCGCGCGCGGGGCGTTCACGGCCGAAGATGCGCGCAATTGCGCCATGGCGCTGTTTCACTATGGCTGGGGCGTGCCCGCGTTCGTGTTGGCGAAGATTTACGCGCCCGCCTTCTTCTCGCGTGAGGATACCAAAACGCCGATGCGCTTTGCGCTGATTTCCATGGGCATCAACATCGCCTTGGGTGCGGCGCTGTTTTTTGGTTTGCGAAGCGTGGGCGTGCCCGGCTTCCCGGGCCTCGCCATCGCCACATCGGTCGCGGCCTGGGTAAACGTCATCATGATGATCGCCGCGCTTGTCCGGCGTGGCGCCTACGCGCCTTCCGCCGAGGCCAGCACGCGGCTGCTGCGCATCGCGCTGGTTTCGGCCGCGCTGGGCGTAGCGCTGTTTTTAGGCGAGGCCAATCGCGCTTGGCTTGAATCGATCCTGGGCTCGAAAGAGGTCGCTGTCGCCGTGCTGATTTTAGGCGGCGGGACGAGCTATTTCGTGCTCCTGTTCCTCAGCGGCGCCGTCACCATCGGCGAAGTGCGCGCCGCCTTCCGGCGTGAGCGCGGCGCGCCTGCGGGGGGTGGCGCCTTGCCGCCGGGGCTGGACGGCTGATACAAGCCCGCGCATGAACACGAGAACGCACTCCTGGCGATGGCGGGCCTAGCCCGCGCCGTTTGCGCGCGCCCGCGCCTCACGTTCTCACGTTCCGGAGCCTTCCATGACTGACGCCGTCCCGCCCCAATATCAGGGCCCAACCCGCGTGTTTTCCGGTATGCAGCCCACTAACGGCCTGCATCTGGGCAATTACCTCGGCGCGCTGCAGAAATGGGTGAAGCTGCAGGATCAGAACGAGTGCATCTATTGCGTCGTCGATTTGCACGCCATCACCGCTGACGCCGATCCCGCCAGCTTGGCGGCGCGCACGCGCGAGGTCGCCGCGGCTTATCTCGCCGCTGGCGTCGATCCCAAGCGCTCAATCATCTTCGTGCAGTCGGCCGTGCGCGAACACGCCGAGCTCGCCTGGATCTTCAACTGCGTGGCCCGCATGGGCTGGCTCGAACGGATGACGCAGTTCAAGGATAAGGCCGGCAAGCATGCCGAACGCTCCAGCGTCGGCCTTTTCGCCTATCCTGTGCTGCAAGCGGCGGATATTCTGCTCTACAAAGCCACGCACGTTCCCGTCGGCGAGGATCAGAAGCAGCACCTCGAACTCTCGCGCGACATCGCGCAGAAGTTCAACAATGACTATAACGTGCCGGCCTTTTTCCCCCTGCCGGAACCGCTGATCCAAGGCCCCGGCGCGCGCATCATGAGCCTGCGTGACGGCACGAAGAAGATGTCCAAGTCCGATCCGTCCGACATGACGCGCATCAACATGACGGACGATGCGGAAGCCATCCTCCAGAAGATCAAGAAAGCCACGACCGATCCCCAGCCGCTGCCCGAGAGCGTGG
>JAEUMU010000092.1 GCA_016791325.1 Hyphomonadaceae bacterium | reverse complement strand
GAGGCCGATATGGTCTCGATGGTGACGGAAAGTGACGCCATTTTCGCGCACCTTGAGCGCGGCGACGCGTCGGTGGCTGGTCGGCATATGGCGCTTATGGATGCGGCCTTTGCCGATCTCATGGGTAGCTTGCTCGCGGCGGTGAATGTCGTGCAAGTGGCGGAGGATGAGGAATTAAATGCTCAACTCAGAATCGCCAGCCGGATCCGCTTACTGGAGTTGGTGATTTTGGTGCTGGTGGCGGCAGCCGTGGTGGGCGTCACGCTTTATGGACGACGCGTGGGCGCAATGGTTCGTCAGGCAGAAGAAATGCGGGTCCGCATGGTGGACAACCTGCGGGTGGCGAACCAAGACCTCGAAAGTTATGCCGACAACGTTGCGCATGAGCTGCGCAGCCCAGTGAACAAGATGTTGCTCAGCGCCGAAGTGGCGCTGTCGCGATCGCGCACGACCAAAGATTACCACGAGGCGTTGACGAGCGTTGTGGAAGAGGGCCGTAGCCTTTCCCGGCTCGTGAGCAGCCTGCTGTTCTTGGCTCGGGCGCGCAGCGGCGGCGTCATGCTTGATCGAGTCAGGCTTGATTTGTGCGCCGAGCTGGAGCGTGTGCTTTCCTACTTTGAAGCGAGCGCGCATGAGAAGCATGTGGCGTTGCATGCGAAGTGCGATGCTGGAATAGGAATGGCCGCGGATCGCGAGCTTGTTCAGCGCGCACTGAGCATAGTGATTGGCAATGCCCTGGAGCATACGCCGGCAGGGGGACGCATAGAGGTATCCGCGCGCCTAAGCGCGGGCAGTGTGCATGTCGTCGTCGCCGACACCGGAGAAGGAATCGACGTGGCTGAGCAGGAGCGGGTGTTTGAGCGCTTCTACCGGGGGCGAGGTCAGGTGGAGGCAGATAGCGAGCGCTTAGGCTTGGGGCTCGCCATTGTGCGTAGCATCATGGACATGCATGGCGGCGTCGCGCAGCTGCACAGCGTTAAACCCGGAGGAACCACCGTGACGCTGAGCTTTCCTGCTTGATCTGTCAGCTATTTGTCATCTGCCCGTAATGAACGCGGCCATAGGCTCTCTGCAAAGGGGGCGTCATGGCGAAGAAATCGTCTTCCGTCATCGCCGGGCACGTGGCGCGGGCGACTGAGCGAGTTATTGGCGGGGCCACGATGGATGAGGCGGCAGTTGAAGCCGGAATCCCGGCGGCCACGTTGCGGCTGTGGTGCGAGAGCTATGGCGGGCTTAGCGCGCGTGAGATTGAGCGCTCCCGTCTGTTGGCGCGCAAGAACCGAACACTCCGCCGGCGCCTCGTGGAACTGCGCGCACGCCAGCGGGTAGCGGCGCTTTAGGCGAAGTGATGGTGCGCAGGCGGCCTCCGTCAGCATGGTTCATCGGCCACGCCGCCGCGGCGGGCTTTTCTGCCGCATCCTGGTGGCTCGTCGTGGCGTGCATTATTCAGCTGGCGGCGTCTGCCCCGTAACGATTTCATCGCCAAGAATACCGACGCTGGCGGCAAGTTCGCGTTGCGCGACGACATGGTCTCGCTCGGCGCGCGCTAAGGCGGTGCGAGCTTGCAGGAGCGTTTCCTCTTGCAGCAAGACATCCAGCGTCGATCGCAGGCCTGCCTGCTGCTCGCGGCGAATGCCCCGTTGGGCCAACTCTGCCGCCTCAATGCGCGCCCGCGAGGCCGTGAGCGCGGCGCGCGTGCTGATAACCCTCGTCCACGCGACAGTAACCCGCTCGCGTACTTCCAGCTGCGCACGATCAACGTCAAGGCGCGCGGCGGCCCGCAGTGCGCGCTGCCGCGCCGTGCGGGCGGCATTTGCGCCGCCTGAATAAATCGGCACGGACAGGCGCAACGCGATGGAATCCTCATCGCTATCGCGGATGTTGCTCTCGTTCAGTGTTTCATGAAATGCGGTGGACGTCTCCAGGGTCACGCGGGCGCGGCCCTGGGCGGCCGCACTATCGACGTCCGCTTCGGTTACGCGCAGTGCAGCTATGGCGCGATGGATCGTCGGGTTGTTCTCCTGTGCCCTCGCCAGCGCAAGCCCCAATTCCCCCGGCAGAGAACCCAGTTCGCCCGGTGCGGTCAGCTCGCCCGGCGGGGCGCCGACGACGCGTTCATAGGCCTGCACCGCCTGCATGAGTTCCAGATCAGCCAGCGCCAGCGCCGCAACGGCTTCTTCTGCGCTGGCGCGCGCCATGGCCAAGTCGGTCTGGGTCAGAAAGCCACGCTGAACGTTTGCACTGACATAACGCAGTTGGTGAGCAAGATTGTCGCGGTTCTGTTCGCGCGCTGTGTGATTAGCGCGCGCGGCGATGACGCCGGCGTAAACTGCAGTAACCTCGAGGACGGTGCGCTGCGTTTGTTCGTCCAGCGCCGCCAGGGCGGATTCAAGCTCCCCACGCGCGCGCCGGCGCGAGGCGCTGGCGGAGCCGGAGCTGAAAAGCAGAGTCGAGGTGGTGAGCGATGTGCTCCAGTATTGAGGGGCGTTGCGCACATAGCCTGCGTTTGGCTCGCTGCTGCCTTGCTCAAGAGCGCTGATGTTCAGTGACACCTGGGGCAGAGACTGCGATAGAGCCAGCGGCACGGCCTCACGCGCCGCTTGCGCCTGGGCGCGTGCGATGCCTAGCTCCGGGTTCGCGCGCAGAGCGTTCTCAATTGCCTCCTCCAGCGTCTGCGCGCTGGCGGCCCCCGACCAAAGAGTGCAGATGAGCGCTATGGAGGCCAAAAGGGAAGATTGCATCGGTCTCTCAGTGCTGCCGGAACGAACGCCAGATGGATTGAGTGAGTGGCTCGGTGGCGTATTGCAGCGCCGTGCGCTGACGCAGCGGGATCACAACCTCAACCGGCAGGCCAGGGGAAAGCGGGATCGCAGCTCCTGCTGCGGCTCCAAGGCGGTCCATCTCCTCCGGGGACACGCGAACGTCTGCAACGAAATACGGCTCGCCAGTTCGTTCATCTTCGAAGCGGTCGGCGGAGATGCGTTCCACTGCGCCATTCGCGAACGGCATTTGCCGCCCCTCAAAAGCGGAGAACCGCACGATGGTGCGTTGGCCGGGTTCGACGTTGTCGGCGTCCATTGGGCGCACCCGAACCTCAACGATTAGGCCGCGCTCATCAGGCACAAGTTCAAGAATACGTTCTCCTGGGCTGAGGACGGCCCCTACATTAAGCGTGGCCATGCCGACAATGCGCCCGGTGACGGGCGCGCGCACGCGTGTTGATTCGAGCTGCAGACGGGTGGCCTGCAGGCGAGGCAGCAACTCGCTTAGGCGCTGGTCCGTCAGGCGCAGTTCTTCGGCGATCTGGCTGGCGCGATCGCGGCGAACGGAGATGGATTGCAGGCTGGTCTCGCTGGCGGACTCGCGCGATTGCGCCACCAGGGCCGCGATCTCGGCGCGCCGCCCGCTCAGCTCGGCCTGCGTGCGCTCGACGGCGCGCACCCGCGAGGTAGAGGCGAAGCCTTCGGCCTCCAGCTCGCGCAATCCCGCCAGTTCCTCGGAAATCAGCCGCGTTTGTTCTTCGAGCGCGGCCATCTCTTCCCGATACCCTGCGATGCGGGCGTGTACCGCGCGCTGGCGCTGGCTCAGCACAGAAACCGAGGCCTGCGTTGCTGCGCTGCTCGCTGTGAGCTCTGCTTGTTGGCGGGTCAGCACGGCCTCCGCCATGGGTAGATGCTCAGGCGGCAAGCCGGCCCAAGAGGTGGGACGCTCCAATTCACTGCGGCCAGCGCCTTCGGCCAACAAGCGCTGCTGAGACGCCTCAAGCTCAATGACTTGGCTTGCCAACGCCCGCTCCTGAGCGATGAGTTCGACGTCGGACAACTCGACCAGCAATTGGCCCTCGAGGACTGCGTCTCCTTCCCGCACCGACACGCGGGAAATCACGCCGCCGTCGCGGTGTTGCACAACCTGACGATTGCCCGAGACCTTCACCTGTCCGGCGGCGACCACGCCGGCGTCCAGGGGTGCGAAAGCCGCCCAGGCGCCGAACACACCGAAGAAGAGAAAGATCGTCATCAGGCCCTTGCGTTTTTCGGCGCTTGGCGCGTCCGAAAAGGCCGGGGAGAGCTTCTCGTTGGAGCTCGTCATGGCCGCAGCTCCCGCTCGGGTCGCGCGCCAAGTGAGGGCGCGCGCGCCGTGATCGACGCCATAACGTTCTCACGAGGGCCAAACTCGACCAATTGGCCCCGGTTCAGGACCAAAACCTTATCGACGATGCCGAGGACACCCGCGCGATGGGCGACAATGAAGCAAGATACGCCACGCGCTTTGCAATCCTGCAGCGCGCGGATGAGCGCCACCTCGCCATCGCTGTCGAGGTGGGCGTTTGGCTCATCGAGCACCATGATCTTAGGATTGTCGTAAAGCGCCCGCGCGAGGGCGACGCGTTGCGCTTGGCCCGGTGAGATGCCGCTGCCGCCTGAAGCCAACTTGGTTTCATAAGCTTGCGGCAGCGCCAGGATCATTTCGTGAGCGCCGGCCAATTGCGCTGCGGCCACCACCTTGGGGCCAATCTCATCGGCCTGTTCGCCGCGCTCGCGGGCGAAGCGGCTGATGTTTTCCGCCACCGTGCCGTCTGTGAGGTCGACGCGTTGGGGCAAATAGCCGATGTGACGGGCAAGCGCAGATGGATCCCAGTCCGCGTAACGCGCGCCATCGATCCGCACAGCGCCCAATTTGGGTGGCGTGGCGTTCGCCAGCAACCGCGCGAGCGTTGTTTTCCCAGCGCCGCTTGGCCCCACGATCCCGATCAATTCGCCAGGATTGACCGCGAAGCTGACATTGGCGACCGAAAGCGCTGTTGCGCCCGGCGGCGCGCCGCTGACATTCTCCACTTGAATGCGCCCTTTAGGGATGGGCATCGGCGTCCGTTCGATCTGCGCTTCGGCGTTGACGAACATCGCCCTCAGAGCGCCCCAGGCGCCGTGCGCCATGGCGACCTGGCGCCAGCCTGAAACGATCTGCTCAACGGGCGCGTAGGCGCGCGCGGTGAGGATGGAGGCTGCAATGACTGCGCCCGCCGATATTTGCCTCTCGACCGCGAGATAAGCGCCCAAGCCCAACGCCGCAGACTGCAACGCCAACCGCACTGACTTGGTGAGCGCTGAGAAATCCGCGCTCACCATGGTCGCGTCGGTTTGCGTGTTGGCGTATTCTTCACGCAGCCTGAGCCGGCGCTCGAGCACGGCCGGCTCGGACCCCAACGCCCGCAGCGACTCTGCCGCCGCCAAATCCCCATCGTGGGCGGCGTAGAACTGATTGGATTGGCCCGTCATCTCTTTCAGCGACCGACGCGAAGCGCGTTCATTCAGCAGGGCGATGCCAAGAATGAGCGCCGCGCCGCCGATCGCCAGCATGCCGATCCAAAAATGCAACGCGAAACAGATGAAGATGAACAGCGGCGTCCATGGCAGATCGAGCAAACCGATTGTGGCTGGGCTGGTAAGCCCTTGGCGCAGCGTATCCAGCTGGCGCATGCCCGCGGGCGTCGGTCCGCCGCGCTGCTTGCTCGAGAACGTCTCTTGCATGATCGCGCGCGCACCAAGGCGTTCGATCCGCAGCGAAGCCCGCGCGAGCAGCCGGCCGCGCAACGCTTCGAGGCGCGCCATCACCACCATGGCGACAATGAGTACAAGTCCTAGAAAGACAAGCGTAAGCGTGGCCCCTGTGGGCAGAACGCGGTCGTACACCTGCAGCATGAACAGGGAGGGCGCCAGATAGAGAACATTGATGGCGGCGCTAAACAGCACAACGAGTAATAAGTGCTCGCGGACGCCCTTGCGCGCGTCGTCCAGAAACTTTGCGGAGTGGGCGGGCGCGGTGACGGTCTCATCCGGCGCCTTCGGTTGAAAACGGCCCGTCAGCGCTCGCCAGTTCTCCCAAAGGGAGAATTTCAATCTAGCGCCCAGTGTCACGGCCCCGGCCCCTCGCTGCGTGATCAGGCGGGAAATCGGGCCCAAATGGCCAAAACGATTAGCCGCCCCCGCGAGGGACTCTCATATGCTTGCAAGCCAGGCATTGGGAGCTAATGCACCCAAATCGCGAAAATGAAACGAAGCCCAGTATGCATTGCAACGCGCCACAAATTCACTGGGCGGAATCAAGTCAGACGTGGCATCCTTGCCGCGAAGGACACACGTGCATGCCGCGCAAGACCTACACACCTCGTGAAGTTCTACAGAAGCTGCGCAAGGCCGAGGCGCTTAGCGCCGCCGGCGCAAGCCCGACGGACGTAGCCAAAATTATCGGGGTGTCACCAGCAACATTGAGCCAGTGGCGTGAGCGTTATGACGACCTAGCCGGGGCGGGCGTTAGGCGCATCAAGATGCTTGAGGCGGAGAACGCGCGCCTTCGCCGCGCTATCGCCGAATTGGACGCCCAATTGAGCGAAGCCGCCGCGCGCGCCTCCAAGCGGCCGCGAAAACAACCAAAGCGCTGACAACCGGGGGTTGACCCCGATTCCCGCTCTGCCCCAAATCGCTGCGTCGCCTCGACGGGTTTATTCTGCTCCAATACAATTTCTTCGGAATGGCGAAATTGAATTGAACTCGGGTGGGGCGGGTGCGCAAGAAATGGAAGCACCACACAGCAGCGGATATTATCGCTAAGCTCGATGCAGTGAGCGCGCAAATTGTGCT
>JAEUMU010000014.1 GCA_016791325.1 Hyphomonadaceae bacterium | reverse complement strand
ACACGGTGGCTATCCAGGAAAACCAGAACCCCTGCTCGGGCCCGAACGCCACCACGCACGCGCCAATCAGAATAATTTGCGGCGCACCGACATAGGCGGTCAGCGTGAACACCAGAATGGTGGCGGCTAGGCCCCAATGCTCGCGGCGCGCTTCGCCCAGGGTGCCGTCAATAAAGGCGTTGATCTGCTCGCCATAGTAGAGCCGCCCGATCACCAGCATGGCTGCTACGGCGACAACCATCGCCACAGACACCGCCACAGCCCGCCAGGCGCGCGCGTCCATATTGTTCACGAAATCCGCGATCCTCGCGGATAGCCCAACGGGCCGCGGCTCTGGCGCTTCAGGATCGCTCATTCGCCCGGCCTGTGGCGCCACGCGGGCGGGCGGTCAAGCGGAGGCGTCAGGCGCGCTGCGGCCGCCGGCCAATAATTGCACTCAGGTCGAACGCCCTTGCCGCAGCGGCGCGGCGGCGTGGCGGCTTCTCAGCCGCCGGCGCCTGGGGGATCGAGACATCGTTCATCCGGGGCTTGAGCGAGCGGATCAGATCCTCCTCGATCCGGCGGCGGTCCACCTCGTCACGGATCGGGCCCAGTACGTAGCGCTCCGTCGCGCCATAATACCAATAGGCCCGGCCCCACTTCTCGTGGCCCAGCAGCCGCGAACGCAAATCATGCGCCTTGCCCACATAAAGCGGCTCCATGAAGAAGCCCCAGCGGCGGCGCACAAATACATAGATGCCCCCCACGCCAGCCGGCGGCAGGCCGTTCTTGGTCAGCACGCACTTGAAGCGATAGCGCCGGCCGCTTTCGCCACGCCAAGAATGGGGCCCGAAGAAGAACATCGCCGGCTCCTGTGATTGCCGGAGCGCACGCTCAGTCTCGAATCGTAAACGCGCCGTTAAGACATTGCGCCAAACCCAAGGCGGCGCGAGCATGCCGGCGATGAGTCTGCCTACGCTTTCGCTGCAGGCGCGCCGCGCCGATCCGCAGGGCTTCGCCAAGGCCATGGGCGATAGCTACGCCACGACCGGGTTCGCCATCGTCAGCGATCATGGGCTCGATAGCGCAATGATCGCGCGCGCACTCGACGCCACGAAAGCATTCTTCGCGCTGCCTGAACCAGTGAAGCGGCGCTATCACGTCGCCGGCGGCGCCGGCCAGCGCGGCTACATCCCCTTCGGTGTGGAGGCGGCAAAAGGCGCAAAGCACGTCGATCTCAAGGAATTCTGGCATGTCGGGCGCGAATTGCCGGAAGGGCATCGTTATCGCGCATTCATGCCGCCCAACCTTTGGCCCAGCGAGATCGGCAATTTCCACTCAGACGTCTATGCGCTGTATCAGGCGCTCGACGCGCTGGGCGCGGAGCTGCTGCAATCGTTGGCGCTGTTTCTCGGGCTCAGGGAGGATTTCTTCGCCGCCGCCGTGCGTGACGGAAACTCCGTGCTGCGGCTGTTGCATTATCCGCCGACGCCGCCCAACCCCGCCGGCGTTCGCGCCGAAGCGCACGAAGACATCAACGTCATCACCTTGCTGCTGGGCGCGGAAGAAGCGGGCCTGCAATTGCGTACGCGCGAAGGCCGTTGGCTGGACGTGAATCCCCCTGAGGGCGCGTTGGTGGTGAATATCGGCGACATGCTGCAGCGGCTCACCAACCATAAGCTGCCTTCGACATCGCATCGTGTGATCAATCCAGCGCCGGAGCGCGCGCACCTGCCGCGCTACTCCATTCCGTTCTTTCTGCATTTCGCGCCGGATTATCTGATCGAAACGCTGCCGTCCTGCATCAGCCCCGAACATCCCAACCGCTACCGCGAGCCCATCACAGCGCAGGACTTTCTCTACGAGCGGCTGCGCGAGATCCGCTTGGCCTAACCGGGCGCGTCGAACAGCGTCCGCAGAAACTCAGCGTCGGTGTAGCCGCCGGGCTCGCGCCGGCTACGCAGCGCGCGCAGGATGCCCGTGGCCTGGCGCGCGATCACAATTTGCTGGCGCGGCAGCAAATAAAGGCGCTGATCGCCCGCCCCGGCGGCCATGTGGATAGGTCCAAGCCGCTGCTCCAGCGCGAGGTCAACGTCCACGCGCTGGCCGCGACCAGGGGCAACCAAGCCCCGCCGCAACAGCCACCAGGAAAGCCCGTAGCCCGGATTGGCGCGCGAACCGATGAAGCACTGCGCCAGCGCGGCTTCATCGACACGCCCCTGCCCCTCCTGCAACACGAACCAGCCGAAGCGCGCCCAATCGCGCGCTGTGAGCGCCGCGCCGGAGGGCATGTGTGGATTGCCATCCGCGCCGCGCCGCCAGTGCGTGGGCCGGATCGAGAGCGGATCAAACACGCGGCGTTGCAGGTAGGCCAACGGGTCGCCGGTTTTGCGGCGCATGATCTCGCCAAAAATCTGGAACGGCGTCGGCCCGTAGGCGAAGCGTTCGCCGGGCGCCGCGACGGGTCGGGCGGCAATGGCCACAGCGTAATCTGGCGGGCGCGCGATCGGCCCTCCTTCGATGCCGCTGGTGAGCGAAAGCAGATGGTGAAGCGTGATGCGGCGGCGCTCATCGGCCCGCCATTCGCTGAGCGTTTCGGCGCACGGCTCGTCCCAGCGTAGCAGGCCATCCTGCACGGCGGCTGCGGCGATCACGCCGGTAAAGCTCTTTGTACCGCTGGCCAGCTCCCAGCCGCGGGCTTGCCCGCCCGCGTTGGGATAATCCTCAAACGCAATGCGCCCGCTCTGCATCACCAACAGCGAGACGCCGCGCCGCGCCGCCGAATAAGCGGCGGCGGCGGCGAAATTTAGAGACAGACTTTGCCCCCAGGCAGGCGCCGCCGCAAAAGCCGCGGCAGCGGTTAGAAACGTGCGGCGAAGCATGCACCCTCCAAGCAAGAGCGTTGAAGGTGCTTTGAGGGTTTGTCTGGAGTTTGTCAGGAGGCCGGGAAGGAGAGGCCTGTCATGCGTTCGCTCAGCACCCACAACCTGTCGGCAAGCACACGGTCAATCGCCCAGGGACGCACGCCGGAGAATTCCTTGGAATTGGCCGCGACAGCGACGGCGATATCGCAATCCTCGCAATAGACGCCGCCCTGCCCCTCCATTTGTGCGTTGGCCGCACACCACACGCTCGTGGCCGCGCCCTGGCTTGGTGTTTTAAAGCGCTCGTTGATAACGCCGTTCTCGTCAATCCATCCCATCGCGCGCTTTTCTTCCTCGGGCATATAGCGCTGCAGGTCTGTCATGATGCCGCCAGGGTGCACCGCGAACGCGCGCACGCCATGCCCCGCGCCGCGCTGATCAAGCCCCACGGCGAACAGAGCATTCGCCGATTTAGCGCGCCCATAGGCGATCCATTTATCATAAGGCGTGCGCTCAAAGCTCGGATCCTCCAGATCCGGCGGGCAGATACGGTGGCCGATAGAGGAAAGCGAAACCACGCGCGCGCCTCCCGCCGCCTTCAAAGCCGGCCAAAGCCGCGCCGTAAGTTGAAAATGCCCCAAATGATTGGTGGCGAATTGGGCCTCATAACCGCGTGCGTCGCGCATCAGGGGCGACGCCATGATGGCGGCATTGTTGATCAGAATGTCGAGCTTTTTGGTGCGCGAAAGAAAGCCGCCGGCGAAGGCGTCAATGCTGGCAGGATCCGTGAGATCAAGCGCGGCCTGCTCTACATTGGCGATGCCCACGAGCGCGGCTTGCGCCTTTTCCGGCGTGCGAGCCGGCACAATGACAATGGCTCCCGCGCCGGCCAACGCCTTGGTGGTTTCCAAGCCAAGGCCAGAATAACCGCCCGTGACGATAGCGACTTTGCCATCCAGCCGCCGCCCGCCAAGCGCCTCACTTGCCTCAGTGCGCAGACCGTAACCAGACTTGATCGGTTGTTGTGGTGTCGCCATTGGACCTCTCCCTTACGGAGAGGCTAGCCGCGGGCGCGGCGGGCGCCCAGCCCGATTTGAGCCAACGCAACAAGCGCTGCGCGGCATGCGTGCATTATTTTCGCTATGAGCGATTTCTTTGTTTCGACATTAGGGCCCCGGGAAAAGGGCGCAGCGCGCAATGCCTTGGCCTGGTCAAGCTTGATGGAGCAACCACGCGTGAGCGGTTTGCCGGCGCCAGAAGCATTCCTGACCATTCTGTTCGCAGCGGTCACTTGCGACGATCAGCTCGCCTCTACCGAGCATGAGGAATTGCTGGCGCTTGTGCATCGCTCCCGTGCGCTGAAGACACTGACGACCAATCAGCTCGCCGAGCTTAACATCCGTATAAACGCCCGCCTGCGCGACGACACCACCGCGTTGCGCACCGCCTGCGCCGCGTTGCCGGCCGACATGCGCCCGACCGCATTCGCCCACGCACTCGACCTTGTGTTGGCCGATGGCGAATTGACCGCCGACGAGGCGGATTTCCTGAATACCTTGATCCTGGCGCTGGAGCTTGAACGCGAAGATGTAGCGCGGATTGCCGATGTGATTGTTCTGAAGAACAAATACTAGCCGGCGATAGGTTTCACCGCGCCCGCCGCTGTTTTGGCGCGGGCGCGCGCCTCGTTCGTGTCCCGGCCGCGCGCGAGCGCCACGCCCATGCGCCGCTTCTTGAAGCTTTCCGGTTTGCCGAACAGGCGCAGTTCACTTTCCGGCGTCGCAAGCGCCCCGGCCACGCCCTCGAAGGCGATAGCGCGCGCTTCCATGCCTCCGTATATCACCGCGCTGGCTCCCGGCGCGCGCAGGCTTGTATCCACGGGCAGCCCAAGAATGGCGCGCGCATGCAGGGCGAACTCGCTTTGGTTTTGCGAAACCAGCGTCACGAGGCCGGTGTCGTGCGGGCGCGGCGAAACCTCGGAAAACCACACTTCGTCGCCCTTCACGAAGAGCTCCACGCCGAAGATGCCGTAGCCGCCGAGCGCCGCCGTGATTTTCCCCGCTATGTCCTGGGCGCGCGCCAGCGCCTTGGCGCTCATCGCCTGCGGTTGCCAGCTTTCAACGTAATCACCATCGACCTGCACATGGCCGATCGGCTCACAGAAATGCGTCCCGGACGCGGCGCGTACGGTGAGCAGAGTGATCTCGAAATCGAACATCACCTGCCCTTCCGCGATCACTCGCGGCTGCTTTACGCGCCCCGCGCTCATGGCGGTTTCCCAGGCGTCGGCGACATCGGCCGCCGATCGCAGGCGGCTCTGGCCCTTGCCGGACGACGACATCACCGGTTTCACGAAATTGGGAAAGCCGACCTTCTCTGTGGCGGCCTGCAACTCTTCCAGGGATGAAGCGAAAGCGTAAGGCGAGGTCGGCAGCTTCAGCGTTTCCGCGGCGAGCACGCGAATGCGTTCGCGGTTCATCGTCGTGTGCGCAGCTTTGGCTGTCGGGATCACGGCCGCGAGTTTATCGGCCTCGATGCGCACGAGTTCATCGGTGGCGATGGCTTCGATCTCGGGCACGATCAGGTGCGGGCGTTCGCGCTCTATCAGCGCGCGCAAGGTTTCCGCGTCCGTCATGTCGATAACGTGCGCCCGGTGCGCGACCTGCTGGGCCGGCGCATCGGCGTAGCGGTCCACGACGATCGTCTCCACGCCCAGGCGTTGGAGCTCGATCACGACCTCCTTGCCCAACTCGCCGCCGCCCAGAAACAAAACGCGAAGCGCGGACGGCGAAAGCGGCGTGCCGATGCGGAAGCTCATTGTGCGTTTCCCAACAATGCGCGAACCGTGCGGCCCGCGGCCTCTATCGGATGATTGGCGGCGGCCTCACGCTCACGCCGCAGGTTGGGCCCGCCTGCCCGGTGCTCGGCCATCCAGTCGCGCGCGAACTTGCCGGATTGCACATCGGCCATCGCAGCACGCATCGCCTCTTTCACGCGCGCATCGATAATGCGCGGCCCGGTGACGTACTCGCCCCACTCGGCAGTATTGGAAATGGCCAGGTGCATGCCGGCAATGCCGCGCGCATGGATGAGATCGGACAAGAGCTTCACCTCGTGCAGGCAATCGAAGTAGGCAAGCTCGGGCGGCGTGCCGGCCTCAACCTGGACCTCCCAGGCCGTGCGAATAAGGTGCGTCAGGCCCCCACACAGAACAACCTGCTCGCAATAGAGATCGCCTTCCGTCTCGATCTTGAACGTCGAAGGGATCATGCCCGCGCGCCCGCATCCGATGGCGGCGGCGTATGAATAGGCCAGCGCCTCCGCACCGCCAGTGTCGCGCGCGACGGCGACAAGGCAAGGCAATCCGCCGCCCTTCACAAATGCGGCGCGCAGCGCCGTTCCCGGCCCCTTCGGCGCCACCATGACGACGTTCACGTCCTCCGGCGGCGTGATGAAACCGAAATGGTAGGCGAAGCCATGCACGAACATCAGCGTTTGGCCGGGGCGCAAGTTCGGTGCGATTTCGGCGGCGTAAAGATCGGGCATCACCTCATCTGGAGCGCACATCACCAGCATGTCGCAGGTGCGCGCCGCTTCCTCAACGCTGATCGGCGTAAAGCCATCGGCGCGCGCCTGGGCCCCGCGGCGCGCCGCGGCGTGCAGCGCCACCGCCGCCTCCACGCCCGCGTCACGTAAATTGAGCGCATGCGCATGGCCCTGCGCGCCGTAG
>JAEUMU010000235.1 GCA_016791325.1 Hyphomonadaceae bacterium | reverse complement strand
TGCAGAAGCTGGCGCGCTATATCTGCGGCGAGCTCATCAATGCGCAGCTCGCGTACCTCGCCCGAGGCGTAGATACGCTGATGTACGAGCGCAAGCAGCTGAACGCGATCATGCGCGCGGGCAAGCCCCCAAGCCTCGCTTTCATCGCTGGCGCCTCGGGCCTGAATGTTCAGCAGACTGGCGACCATTTGCAGATTGTTCTTGACCCGATGATGCACCTCCCGCAGCAGCGCGCGCTCTTCGGCAAGCGCCTCGATCAGGCGAAGCTCGCGCCCTCTTAGCGTTTTCGCCATGGCGGCCAGAGTGCGCCGCAGGGTGCGAATTTCGTCGGGCGCGGTCGCCAACGGCGCTTCTTCGACATCTTCGCCGCGTGCGAAGCCGCGCGCTGCGGCCTCAAGATTGGACAGTGGCCGTGCAACGTAGATTTCGATCGCAAACCAGCCCGCGCCGATGGCGAGAAGCCATATCAGCAACGGCGCCGCGACAGATAGGATCAACGCCATGTTGCGCCGCCAGAGCGGCTGATCGGGCGCCCACGTCATGAGCAGATAGAGATCTGGCGCGCTGAGCGGCGCGACGACTGCGGCCCCGCCCCTGACATCTATGAACGAGGGCTCACCACCTAGATGCGCGCGCACCTCAGAGGGGATGGGCAAGGGGGGCGCCTCGGCGGCCCGCAGAGCTTCGGCGAGGACGTTTCCGGCGTAATCGACAACGGCGACGCGCGCGCCATCCATTGCGCGGCCGCGCTCAACAGCTTCGCTCAGGCGGGCAAGCTCGACCGACGCGGAAATGAAGCCGACGCGTTGGCCACCGTCATCGCGCAAGACCTCCGCTGCGCCCAGGACGGGGCGTTGAGTGAGTGCGCCGCGTTCGACATAGCCGACAGCGAAGCCGCCGCGTTCGCGCGCACGCTCCCGCACGCTGCTGGGGCGCGGCTGGTAATCTGGCGGCGCGGCAGGCGCCGAACAGCGAATAACGCCCGCATCATTGGTGATGGAGATGGAGGCAAGGTCTGGATAGCGCTCAACCACGCTGTTCAGCCATTCGCCGCAACGCGCACCGCTGAGCTGGCGAACCTGAGGCGTGGAGGCCATTGCGCGCAGCATTTCGCGCACGCCATCGACCTCAACGCGCGCCGCTGAAACCGCCTCCAGCGCACGCCGGCTTAGCGCTTCCTCCTGGGCGGCTTGGTGCGCGCCCACGGCATTCAGGCCCACCTGCATGGCTATGGCGCCTGCAGGCAACATGGCGAGGCCCAGCAGCAGCGCCATGCGCCCCCTCATTGATCGCAATGAGAGGGCGCGCGGCCAAGTCTTCAGCGTTCCGGCGCGCTTGATCACACGGGTGCTATGTCTTGAACCAATCGGCCTTCGCCATGGGCAGGCTGGCCGTGCTCATTCAATCCCAGGATTTCGGAAAGCTTCTTGCGCGCGCGATTGACCCGGCTCTTGATGGTGCCGACGGCGCAGCCGCAAATCTGCGCGGCTTCTTCATAGGAGCATCCCGAGGCGCCCACCAGCGTGAGCACCTCACGGTGATCGTCGGCCAATTGGGCGAACGCAACCTTGAAGTCCTCCAGATCGACCGAGCCGTCTTGTTCGGGACGCACAGCGATACGCGCAGCAAACTTGCCGTCAGCGTCCTCGACCTCGCGCTTTGCCTTGCGCAGCTGGGAGTAATAGTGGTTGCGCAAGATTGTGAAGAGCCACGCGCGCAAATTCGTACCTTGCTCAAAGCGATCGACGTTGGCGAGCGCTTTGACCAAGGTGTCTTGCACAAGATCGTCAGCCTGGGCGGGGTTGTGAGCCAGCGAGCGCGCGAACGCACGCAGGCTGGGCAGGAGCTCGATCAGCTCCTTCTTGAAAGCAGCCGGCGCGACGCTCATGACTTTTTGCCCTCATCGCCGTCGATCTGGTTCAGCAAGCGCACCCATTCTTCGGGCAGCGGCTCGCTTGCGACCTCGCCGTAGGCCATGCGCAGGTTGCGCGTGATAAGGGCTTTGGTGGTCTGTGAGGGCGACGCACCTTTGCCGTTCCTGGCGCTCCCCTTGGGGGGCGTCTTTCTGGTCACCAGGTTCTCCATCTCGTCCTTCCGCCGCATCGAACCAAATCCCCCTTGCCGGCGACCACAAGGGGCCGACCTCAAGCTAACGCCATCAGAACGGAACAGTTCCGGCCCTCTGGAACTTTTTTAGCAGCCGGGCGTTGGCTTGGGCTGGCCGGGATGGGAGGAATGCTATGCACACCGACATCGTCGGCTCAAATTTATCCAATCCAAATAAGGGGTTATATATGTCGCTGGCTCGGGAAATTGCTCCCCATCTGCCGTTGCTGCGGCGCTATGCGCGCGCACTGACCGGCGCGCAGACAAGCGGGGATGCATTCGTGGCGGCCGCGCTGGAGGCGATCGTCGCCCGTCCCGAGGAATTTCCCACCGCATTGGCCCCCCGGGCGGGCCTCTACCAGATCTTCCATCGCATCTGGTCGAGTGCGCTGATTGAGGATGGCGGTGAAGAAAGCGCGCCCGCGCCGCGCAAGGTGCAAGAGCGCCTGCGCCGGCTTTCGCCGCTAAGCCGCCAAGCGCTGCTGCTGACGACGCTTGAGAATTTCACGCCGCAGGAAACCGGCGAAATTCTCGGCCGCACGCCGGAAGAAGTTTCGGCGCTGCTGGATGAAGCGCTGGAAGATTTGAACGCGCAGACGCGCGCGCGCATCCTCATCATCGAAGACGAAGCGGTGATCGCCATGGACTTGAGCGATCTGGTGACCGGCGCAGGCCATGATGTGTGCGCCGTGGAATCGACCGCCTCTGGCGCGGTGGCGGCTGCCAAGCGCGAACGCCCGGATTTGGTTCTGGCTGATATTCAGCTCGCGGATGGCTCATCGGGCATTGATGCGGTGCGCGACATCCTTTCGGCCTTCGCCGTGCCCGTGATCTTCATTACGGCGTTCCCGGACCGGCTGCTGACCGGCGAGCGGCCTGAACCCACCTTTCTCATCACCAAGCCCTACTCGCCGGACATGGTGCGCGCTGCAGTAAGCCAGGCGCTGTTCTTCGAGAGCACAGGCCCGCTCAACTAACGCCGTTCGCTAAACCGGAAGAGATCGTCCCAGGCCCTATCGAGATGCGCGAGCGCCTCGGTGGGGCCCAACGATTTGTATGCGCCCCCCTCGTCGCTGACGATGAGGCCAAGGCGCGCGACCTTTTCGAGCGCGTCTCCAATTTCAAAATCGATCGCGAACCCGAAACGCTCGCGCAGATAGGATTCGATAGAGGCATCAATCTCGGACTTCGCCATCGGCCGGCCCGCGCAAAGCAATGTGAAATAGGCCAACATCGCTTCTTTAGAGTCCTGCTCCTCCCCTGCGCCGATGAGCAGATCGATGACGCCGGCATTATTGGCTAGGTTGCGGAAATAGACCGTATCGGCCAAGCGCTTTTGATAGCGCAAAGTCTGTGCTTCGTATTTGAGGCGCTGGCGCATGACGAACGCGCCCACCGCGACAAGACCGGAGACCGCCGCCAGCGCGCGCTTCAGTTCGCTCTCCTCGATCACCCCCTGGGCGCCGAAATAAGCCGCCAGCACCGCAAACAATACAGTCACGGCAGGCCAGATGTTGAGCAACACCGGGACGCCTGTGGCGATCGCGGGAGCCGCAAGAAACACTTGATCGCGCGTGCGCATGCTGGGCCTGGCGCCGGGATGGAGCGTCACCAACTCAGGCGCCGCAACGTTGCGGAAGTGCTTGATCAACGCCGCCCCAGGCCGAACGCCGCGACGCATGCGCGCGAATGCGCGTAAATCCTCGCGTTGTATCTCGTTTTCCGCCTTGAAGCCGACAAGCACGACAACATCGCTCATGACGGGGTAATCGAGCGTGCGCTTGGAGAGGCCGAACCAAGACTTAAACGTCGTGCTTTCCTGGCGCACGCCGCGGGAAAAATAACGCACACGCCGGATGCCGGCTGCGGAAGGCTTGATGGAGAGCCCTGTGAGTTTTGCGGTCGCCTGCATGGATTGCACGGATTCCGCACCGACTTCCGTGAAATTGGCCCGCTGCAAAGCGGTGACGAGCGCCCCCTCGAACCGCTCGAACGCCTGTAGGCTGAGATCGCGGCGCACAGGCGGGGCATCGGGGTCAAGGGGGTCGTAAAGGCCGTGCAACCGATCGAGCGGGGCTTGCGCCTCGTGGCGCAGCAGCGCCCGCAAGAGCGAGAACACGTTTTCCAGCGGCCCGGCGATCCCAGGCGGCAGCCGGCTATCGCTCAAGAGCGCCGCCGCAAGCTCCCCCTTGCGGACGGGTATAAAGCCGTCAGAACGCGCCCCCATCATGCCCCACTGCTAACCCAGCGCGCACCCAAGCGCCATGCGGCAGGCGCGGACTTGTAGGGCCGCGCGATGCGAGGGATGCTAGGCTGAAGGCAGGGAGTTCGCGCATGCTTCGAAGTCTGGCGTTGCTGGCGGCGGCGATGGTTCTGGCTTGGGCGCCGCAAGCAAGCGCGCAACCCCAACGCGACCCGTTCAATGGCCAGTTCGGCGTGATTGAACTCGCGCCCCCGCCGGCGGAGGCCGCACAACTGGCTAAGGCCATGGGCGATGCGCTTGAGGCGTTGCAGCCACAACGGCCGGGCCAAACCGATGTTTACATGATCGTCGCTTCACTGTGGGGCGAGCCGGTGTTTGAACGCGAAGCCTCGCAAGCGGACGCAATTCTGCGCCAACACCTGGGCGTCGAGGGGCGGTCGATCCTGCTCAGCGCCGGCGGCGAAGGCGCGCGGCGCTACCCGGCAGCCACACCTACAAACATCGCCGCCGCCATCGGCCAGATCGGCGCGCTGATTGATCCCGCCGAGGACATGGTGGTGATTTTCCTAACCTCTCATGGTTCGCCCGATGGATCGATTGCGCTGCGGGAAAACAATCGCATGGGCGCCTCCATGCGCCCGACGCACCTGCGCGACATGCTGGCCCAAGCCGGCATCCGCAACCGCGTGGTGATCGTTTCCGCATGCTTCTCCGGCGCGTTCATCGCGCCGCTCATGGATGACAACACCATCGTATTGACCGCCGCCGCACCCGATCGGAGCTCGTTCGGCTGCCAGCCGCAGCGCGATTGGACCTTCTTCGGCGACGCCTATTTCAACACCGCGGTTCGCGGCGGGGCCAACCTCATAGATGCGTTTGATCAGGCCAAAACGCTCATCGAGCGCTGGGAACGCGAGCAAAACCTGACCCCGCCATCAAACCCGCAGCGCTATGTCGGGCCGCGTGCGAACGAGATGTTGCGCCGGGTCGAGCGCGCAGCGCGTGGCCGCTAGTCCTTCGCCTCAATCAGATCAAGCGGCGCGGCCGTGGTGCGCTTGGGCGTGCGCATGACGATGCGCGATTGCACGTCGGAAACCAAACCCAGCGCCAGCATCTTGTCGCGCAGGAAATCATCATACGCATGCATGTCGCGCGTGAGGACGCGCAGCATGTAATCGACCGCACCCGTGACAGTGGCGCATTCCACCACTTCGGGCCAGTTGGCGATGGCGGCCTCGAACCGTTCCAGGTTTTCCCGTGACGGCAGCTGCAACTTCACCGAGGCGAACACCTCAAAGTTGAGTCCGAGCTTTTCGTGATCAAGCAGCGTGACCTGGCGCAAGATGACACCGGCGCGCTTCAGGCGTTCTATGCGCCGCCAGGCCGGCGAGGAGGAAAGGCCCACCCGCTCTGCAATATCGGCGATCGAAAGGCTGGCGTCCTGCTGCAGCAAGTCCAGGATGCGCGTATCTACGGCATCAAGCTGTTCGGACAATGTTTCCTCCCCCCGCCCCCTATTGGCGGTCATTTTTGTCATTATTGCGCATTGAATTTTGGAAACGCAAGGAACAACGGGCGCATTGGGGAACAATATTGCGTCCGCCTGGACGGCGAACTTTCCCGGGCGGCCCGCGTTGTCACTGTATGTCGGATTACACTGACCAAACCGATCGGGAGCCAGATCCCCGGGCCGAGGGCGTCGGCAGCGGCGACCTGCTAGGGATGGCGGCGGTCGCGGTGTTCATGGCGACGATTGGCTTCGCCACTTTTTACCTGGCGACAGCGTTTAGCGGCTGACCCGCCCAACCAAAGCTTGCCCCGCCCCGCGCGCGCGCGTATTTCTCCCGCCCTTCCGCCTCAGTGCTTCGTCGCTGGCGGGGTGGGGTAGCTCAGTTGGTTAGAGCGTGGGATTCATAACCCCAAGGTCGGGAGTTCAATTCTCCCCCCCACCACCAATCACTTCAAGCGATTCATCGCGTAATCTTGCGTGCCCGGCTGCGCGTAATGAGTGTGTGTCACCCTTCTATGGCGGCGATGTTGCCGAGCGTGTCGTGGGTGATGCTAGCGCCGGCGGCGGTGGTGTATTGGTTGAGCCCGTTGCGCGAGAGCACCTGAACGCAGGGCGGGCGTGGAAAAACGTGTGTGTCACCCTTCCTGGTCGTCCATTTGGAGCGCTCAAAGACAGTTTGCTCCCCGCCGGCGTCGAGCAGCGCCAATTGATTCGACAAAGAACTTATCGATAAGACGCTCGAGCAGAACTCCCTCAGAGGTTAACGAATACTGCCCATCGAAGCCACCCTGAGCTAGTCGCTCGGTAAACGCTGCCCGAAACTCTTCCGCTTGCGCCGACGTTAGCCCTATCGCCGTTCTTCTTGAGTTTTGGAGGTGGGCAATCACGATATCGGAGAGCTGAGTAGGCAAGAAGGCGGCTTCCATGAGGTAACGCTTCTCCTGTTCGGTCAATGTAATCGTGGTCGTTCGTGTCATGGCCCACGCACTCCTGCGCGGCCGAGCGGGTTCATGGACGCTATCTGCCCGGTCTGCGGATTGATTACGACACGCGCACTGTGACCGGTGTAAACCTGAAACGGTCGTCCGGCTGCATCTACGCCCGAAGTCACTGACCTTGGGTTCGCCAGCGCGTCTCGCCAAGCTCGTGTGCTCACTCCCGCTCGCCTTCCGCCATCGCCTATCGCACGGTTAATGCCATGCCTCACAAATCCTGTAATTCTGACGCCGAGTTTGGTGCAGAAATTATGCACCACCGCGCCGTCTTCGCCCACCAGGAAGGTATGCGGGCCGGAGACGGTGAGATTGTAGGTGCGCTCGACGCGGTCGGTGCGGGCGATGTCGAGGATGAGCAGGCCAAGATCGTCCGCCGTTTCGATGCGCTGACCGGGGCGCAAGTGTTGCGTCTCGGGACCCAGCCGCCGCCATTCCCAGCCGCGCCCTCGACGTACCAGGGATGGTCGTCGGTGACGTGGAGCGCTTCGGTTTTGCCGGTCCGCGCGTATTCAGCGCTGACTACGCGGCGAAAGCGCGCGAAGCGTCTAAGGCGGCTTGCTCCAGCCCCTCGATCACCATCTCAGCGAAGAATTGGTCGGGATACCTATCAGGATCACGACTGAGTAGCTTGGTGGATTGTTCGATTATTTTGTGTTGCAACTCGTTGAGCCGCCTCAGAGCCTCGAGATCGCGTTCTGGTTCTCTTGCCGCGAGCGTTATCCAGTAAGCAGCGCTCAAATTAGCTCGCAGCTGTTCATCCTGATTCAAACCGCAATACCAAGCAACTAAATCGCTCATGGGTATGGTGTCCTTGGCAAGGTCGAAATGTCATAGCCTCGCTGTTGCAGCACAAGAGCCCTGGTGTTGCCATTCATTATCATGTTGTCCGAGGTGCGCACGATAAGAGGATCCCGAGCAAAGGATCTGACAATCGCGTCTGTGGACCTCCCTTCCCAGTATCGCAGACTCGCCGCCGCAACTCGGTCAGTCAGGTGCGTGCGTGCTGTGTGCAGAAACTTGAGGCAATTATGCACCACCGCGCCGTCTTCGCCCACCAGGAAGGTGTGCGGGCCTGAGACGGTGAGGTTGTAGGTGCGCTCGACGCGGTCGGTGCGGGCGATGTCGATAATGCTGAGGCCGCGATCGTCGGCGGTTTCGATGCGCTGGCCGGGCGCGCCGTACGATCACTCATCCTGGAGCGCATGCGCAATAGCGCGATTTTAGGTCAGCGATCGTCGTCAAGTCCGGCATCGGCGCGTTCGCCTTCGGCGCTACCCTTTGCGTAGTCTGAGACGGCGCGCCGGTAGGGTTTGCTCACGCGTACCACTGCGCCTAGCGCAAGGCGTAGCTGCAACCCTCCCATGGGCATGCGCTCCACCGCTTCAATCGCGGACCGGCGCACAATGGCGCTGCGGTGCACCCGCAAAAACACCGCCGGATCGAGGCGCGCCTCAATGCTGCGCAGGCTCTCATGCACAAGGAATGCACCATCCTTCGTGTGCAGAATTGCATAATCGCCATCGACGCTAATCCAAAGCACGTCAGCGAGGCGCACGCGGATCAGCTCTTGGCGGCGGCTTACCCAGAAATCTTCGTCTGCCTGATCCGGCTTGGTGCGGGCGCGCAACGCCGCCACCAGCGCCTTCAGCTCTGCAATACGCCCCTGCGCGCCGCGCGCGCCGACTGCGCCGCGGCTGCGCTCCAACGCCCGGTGCAGGCGATCTTCGTCCAGCGGCTTCAGCAGATAATCGACGGCCCCACGGTCAAACGCCGGCAAGGCGAAGCTCTCATGCGCCGTGATGAAGATTATGGAAGGCGCGTTGGCGCCGGCGATCGCCTCAGCGACGGCCATGCCGTCCAGATGCGGCATATCGATGTCTAGCAGCACCACATCGGGCTTCAGCTGGCGGATCATGGCCACCGCCTCGACGCCATTTTTTGCCGTGCCAACCACTTCCACGTCCGGCGCACGTTCCAAGGCGATGGTGATGCGCCGCAAGGCCAAAGGCTCGTCATCGGCAATGAGCACGCGCAGCGTCATGTCGCGAACCTGAGGGGCCAGGAAAGTCGCGTCTCGAAGCCCTGCGGATCACGCCGTTGCGATCTCACTTCAGCCGCCTCGCCAAACCTTCCGCCGAGGCGGCGCGCCACATTCTCCAAACCCACGCCCATGCCCGCCGCATCGCCTTCGACTGCGCCATCATCAGCAACCGAAACGATGAGCTTGCCGTGCTCGGCCCGCGCGGAGATCGAGATCGTTACAGGGTCGCTCGAGGCGGCGACCGCATACTTTACCGAGTTCTCGATCAGCGGTTGGAGAATAAAGCCTGGCGTCACCGCCGTCTGCAACGCATCGGGCACATTGAGTTCAAGGCGAATGCGCCCAGGAAAGCGCACGCGTTCAATATCGAGATAGGTTTCCTGCTGCGCCAATTCGTCCTTCAGCGGCGTATCGGCGAGCGGATCAGCTGTCAGTCCGCTGCGCAGAAAATCTGAGAGCTTTCGCAACATCAGTTCAGCGTCCTCGATCCTGCGATCGAGCATCAGGGCGGCAATAGAGTTCAGCGTGTTGAAGAGGAAATGCGGGTTCAGTTGATAGCGCAGCGCCTGCAGTTTGGCCTGGTGGGCGAGGCTCTCGGCTTGCAACCGCCTCGCCTCCTCGCGCGAGACGCGCATCCGGTAGCTCAGCGCCAGAATTGTCCACGTCCAGGCCAGAAAGAACCATAGCCAATACGTGGCCACGTCTAGAATTTTCGAAGCCGTCCAATCCGCAGGCTCGTAGATGAAAACGCGAACCGCCGCGTAGATCACGCCGGCGGCGAACACCAGAACATGCGTGATGAGCACCTGCAGCCAGAAGCGGCCGAATCGCATTTGTTCCAGAATGAAGAACAGACCGACACAGATGACCACGCCGCTGACGGTCCAGAGCACTCGGTTGATCAAAAGGTCGATCAACACCGGAAAATCAGCAAGCCAGGCGCGCCATGTGAGCAGCAGAAAGTGGAACGTCCACATGCCGATGGTCAGCGCCAGCACGGCCCGGCGGTATTGGGCGCGCTCGTGGCTATCGAAACTCTGCTCACGCAGCACGCCGTGGGTTGCCGCCATATTCGATCCGCCGATTAAGGCACACCACCTAGCGCACCGCCCGCGGGCGCGAAACCGCGCAATCGCTTGGCTTGGCATCGGTCAGGCGCCGGCGCCGATCAACCGCCAAATCGCCAGAAGGCCCTATTGTATCGCCAGTTCGCCTCTAAGACGCGCCGAACAGTGCGGTAACCCTTGCCGGGCGCAGGCGCGCGCGCGACGCAGCGGCGGCGCTGCGCCGATACTGCGAGGGAGATTGACCCATCGCGCGCCGAAAATGGCGCGTGAAAGCGCTTTGATCCGAATATCCGCAAGCGTGAGCAATTTCGACAATCGGGCTGTCTGTCTGCAGCAGCTCCGCAGCCGTCTCCAGCCGGACCTTGGTGATGTAGGCGCGGGGTGGAACGCCCAGCAACGCCGCGAAGTCGCGGTCGAGCTGGGAGACAGAGACCCCGACGAGGTCCGCCAAGTCACTAACCTTGTAGTTCTCACCAAGACGCGACTCGATATGGTCAATCGCGGTGGCGACGCGAACATGCGCCAGCGTTTGCCGCTCAGGCGTGTTAAGCAGATGGCCCACACACACTACCCCGCGCACGCTGCGTTCATCGCGCCAAGGCCATCGCCGGCACCGCAGCCAAATCGCCTCGCCGCTAAGGCGAACAGTTAGATGCAGCGTCTCGGCGCTTTCGGCCTCTGACACCAACACCGCACGGTCGGCGCTTTCATGGCAGCGATGGGTTACGTTGGAGAAGAAATCACGCGATCGCGCGCCGACAAAGGCGGTATCGGGCGTCTCCCCGCAGATTTCGCGCATGGTATCGTTGCCAGCGACGAACCGCAGCTCCCGATCCTTAACGTAGAACGCGACGTCGCTCAGCCCGCGGAACATGGCCTCCACTGCAGCAAGCGGCAGATGGTAAAGCGAAGGCGGCCCCGGTTCGACACGAGCAAGCATGCGCAAAAGCGTCGCCAGCATCCGCTGCAACGACAAGAGCCCGCTCGCTGAAACGCCCAGCTCATTCGCCCATCGGCGCGCGCTCCACTCCGCATCGCGAGCACGCCATCAAGGCCGCATCGAGTGTCGCGGATAGAACACACCACACTCAGCATGCAGCGGGTTGTGCAGATTGGCGCATGCCGCCGCCAACCCCTGCGCAACCCACGCAAGACCCGTCCCACCAGCGCATCGCAGGTTCGCCTCCACGCATGGCGCTCAACGCGCGCCGCGACTCGCAAGGGGGAAATTCCAAACATGTCGAACACCAATCAAAGCAAGGGCGCACGCACGCCTCTGCTTCGCACCGCATCGGCGGCCGTGATCGCCGCCACCGCCGCGCTTGGCGCCGCACCGGCGTTCGCGCAGAGCGAGGATGACGCCATCGTCGTCACTGGCTCCCGCATTGCGCGCAGTGACGCCAATTCAGCATTGCCACTGACAGTGGTGGACGCTGAAGCGATCGCCAATGCCGGCATCGTCGGCCTCGGCGAAATCTTGCGCCGCGATCCTGCTGTTTCGGGCGGCGGCGTCGGACAATCGAACATTCTATCAGGAGGTGGCGCGCAAACGGTCGACCTGCGCAATCTTGGCCCTGCTCGCACACTTGTTCTGATCAACGGGCAGCGCTATTCGTTGTTCACCGATACGCTGCAGAATGGCGGGCAGGATTTGGGTCTTCTGCCAGCCAGCATGATTCAACGCGTGGAAATTCTGCGCGACGGCGCCTCAACCGCTTACGGCGCGGACGCAGTCGCGGGCGTTGTAAACTTCATTCTGCGCGACAACTACGACGGCCTCGACATTTCTGGCCTTTACGGCATTTCCGAGCGTGGCGACGGAGAGCAGATGCGCATCGGCATGATGGCCGGCGCCTCGAACGACCGCGGCAATGTCACGATCGCGATGGAGTACATCAACCGCGACGCCATCGAGCAATCCAGCCGTGACTGGGGCGCGAATCCCCTCGGCGCCGGCGCCAACGCCAACCCGTTCGCGAGCATAGGATCGAGCATCGGCGGGCCCCAATTGCGCCGCCTCAACGGCACGCTCGTCGAAGCGTTCGGCAACTATGGCGGCTCGCTCGGCGCCGCGAGCACCGCGCGTTACAATTACGCGCTGAACCAAGACGTAGTGCAAGCGATGGAAGGCTACAACATCGCTCTGAGCGCCAATTACGAGATCACAGATCATATTGATTGGCACGGCGCGGCGATCTACGGCTCGCGCTATAGCGAATTCAGCCTAGCCGCCAACCCGATCCAGGCGAACTCACCAACAGGCCCATTCCTCGCCGGCCTCGTCATCCGCCCAAGCGCGGCGAATCCTTATGGCGAGAATCTCTCGCTAACCTGGCGCCCAGTAGCTTACGGCGAACGCCACAACAGCGTCCAGGCAGGGCAAATCTGGATCTCCACCGGACTGAGCGGCGAGATCGCGACCAATTATCGTTGGGATGTCACCGCCACTCACTCTGAGGTGAACACAAACTCGCAAACTTCCGTCCTCCCTAATGTGTCGCGCCTTTCGCGCATTCTCAATCCGGACGATTGCTACGCAGATCCTGTCTGCTCATCGCCTTCGATTGGGCCGGTGGCGAACATTCGCGATCTGTTTAGCAACGCTACGCCGTTCACGGCGGCGCAGTACAACTACGTGTTCTACATACAGTCGACCAACTCGCGCTTCATCACCGATACGGTGCAAGCCAGCATCAGCGGCCCCATCATGACGTTGCCGGCTGGCGATGTCGCGTTCGCTGCCGGTGTTGAATATCGCGAGGAGTACGGCAATGCGACGCCCGACTCGGTCACGACAAGCGGTGAGTCCGTCGCAAACGCAACGTTTCATACGGAAGGCACGTTCGACGTGCTGGAGTTCTTCGGCGAAATCGACATCCCGCTGCTGCGCGGCGCGCCGCTTGCGCAAGAGCTCTCTCTGAACCTGCAAGGGCGGCGCTCCGACTTTTCTAACTTCGGCAGCGCTGAGACGTGGAAGGTTGGGTTCGTCTGGGCGCCATGGTCGGATCTGCGCGTGCGCGCAAACATGGGCGCCTCTTTCCGCGCACCAAACGTGACCGAGCTGTATTCGATCGGCGTCCAATCATTCAATGGGCTCACCGACCCCTGCACCACCGGCTCTCCCGGATCGGGCGTTTCCACGGGCGCTTATCTCGATACGGCAGCGGCGGCGAATTGCGCTGCAGTTGGCGTGCCGCTCGACTACGTGCAGCCGGCGGCGCAATTGCGCGTGCTCGCGGGCGGAAACCCCAACCTGCAGCCTGAAGAAGGCGAGACCTACACATTCGGCTTTGTCTATCAGCCGAGCTTCTTCACGCCCCTGACGCTGACCGCCGACTACTGGCACATTGAACTTGATGCCGCTGTCGTGGCTCAAGGGCTGCAAGCGCGGCTGAACAATTGCTACCGCACCCAGCCGGCATCAGCGCTTGCGCCGGGCGGAGCGTGCGAAACACTCGGCGCACGCACCGCCGCGGGCGTGCCCACCAACCTCAGCTCCATTCGAGTCAACGCTGCCACCACATCAATGACCGCGGGAATCGACTTCACGCTGATGCTCGACTTCGCCAATGTCGGGCCTGGAGACCTGCGCATCGCTTCGCGCAACTCTTTCCTCCTGGAAGCTGATGGCGGCATCTTTCTCGGCGCGGGGTTCGATGCGCCCGGATACCTCGATGGCAACATCAACGGCGGCAGCGGTTATCCGGAATGGCGTTCGGTGCTCGACATTGATTATGCGGTCGGCCCTTGGACGTTGTCCTGGCAGTCGCGCTTTCAGTCGAGCCTTTATGATCCCAACTGCGCAACGCCGCGTACCACCGCGGGCGCATTCTGCAGCAATCCTAACGCGCTCGGCTATAACGGCACGCCGGATTACGCGCTGCATGACGCACGCATTCGCTTCGCGGGCGACACCTACTCGCTCACGTTCGGCGTGAACAACATCGCCGACGAGCAGCCCCCTTACGCCATCGTGACCGGCACCAACACCTACCCGGCGCTGTTTGACGTCATTGGGCGCTCTTACTTCGTCGGCCTGAACGCGCGCTTCTAGCGCCAAACCACCCTTAGAGCCTTGCGGCGGCCTCCATAGAGGCCGCCGCTTCTTTTTGCCGTGATCCTTGGCGCCGCTTGCCCGCGTTTGCTCAGCCGGCTGCGGCTTTGCCCGCGCGCAGCGCAATGGCGCCGGAGAGCCCCTGCTCCAGCGCGGCGACCAGATCGTCGGCATGTTCGAGCCCGATCGAGAGGCGGAAGAGCTGATCGCTGATGCCCGCCTTCGCTCGCGCTTCCGAGCTCATCGAAGCGTGAGTCATGGAGGCTGGGTGTGCAACGAGGCTCTCGATTCCACCCAAGGATTCCGCAAGCGTGAAGCACGACAAGCCGCGAATGAAATCCGCCGGGGCAAAGCCTTGCACCAGCTCAAAGCTCAGCATCGCGCCGAAACCATTCTGCTGGCGCGCCGCCAAGGCGTGGCTTGGATGCGATGACAGACCAGGATAGTGCACACGCGCCACGGAAGGGTGCTTCGCAAGCCACTCAGCGATGCGCTGGGCGCTCTGTTGCTGGCGTTCAATACGCACGCAGAGCGTACGCAGGCCGCGCAGCGTAAGCCACGAATCAAACGGCGCGCCGGTGACGCCCGTGCAATTGGCCCACCAGACGAGCTCTTGCGCATCGGCCGCGTCGGCGGCGATCACCGCGCCGCCGACAACATCGGAATGGCCATTCAGGTATTTGGTGGTGGAATGCACAACGAAATCGGCGCCCAGCGGAATGGGCTTCTGCAGCGCTGGCGAGAGGAACGTATTGTCCACGGCCACGCGCGCGCCGGCCCGCTTCGCGCGCTCGGCCAAGGCGGCGACATCGACCACGCGCATCAGCGGGTTGCTAGGCGTTTCAATCCAAAGCAGGGCCGTCTTTTGTTGCAAGGCGGCGTCGACGGCGGCGAGATCGCCCTGATCGAGATAGACCACCTCCAGCGCCTTCTTCCGGGCGCGCGCTTCAAACAGCCGCCACGTGCCGCCATAGCAATCGTGCGGTGCGATCACGCGGGCGCCGGGTTCGAGCAAGGAGAGCACCAAATCCACCGCCGACATGCCGGAGCTGGTGATGACAGCGCCAGCGCCGCGCTCGAGTTTGGCGAGTGCATCGGCCAATTGCGCACGCGTTGGGTTGCCCGATCGCGTATAATCATAGGTGCGTTTTTCGCCAAAGCCCGTGAAGCTGTAGTTGGCCGAAAGGTAGAGCGGCGGGATCACCGCGCCCTGGGCGGAATCTTCGTCAATGCCGGCCGAACACAAAATAGTTTCGTCGTGCAGGGTCATGAGAGTGAGCTTTCGATCAGGCCGCGCAGCAGCGAGGCAATAGTGGTGGCTTCTTTAAGAAAGGCGTCGTGGCCGTAGAGCGATGGCACTGCATGCAGGGCCTGCAGGCGCGGCAAGCGCTGTGACATTTCTTCAATGAGTGCAAACGGCACGAGCTGATCGGTGGGGCAAGCGATTAAAGTTGTCGGCACGGTCACCGCCGCCGGATCAATGCTAAACCGATCAATCGAAGCGCTGAGGGAGAGCCAGCGCCGCGGCGAAACGGTGTCGATATAGGCGTCGCCGCGCGCAATCAGATAGCGGTCGAGCGCGCCGAGCCCCTCTTCGTCCACGCCCGAACCGAAACGGGTCTCAAGTTCTTCAGCGCTGCGATATGTGATCATGGCGAGCTGACGCGCCAGCGAGAGGCCGGCCGCACCCTCGCCGTGCGCTAAGGCGAATTCAACAATGCGCCGCTGCACGCCGCGCCAGCCGAGCGCTTGCGCAGCGGGGCGATGCGCTGCGGAAATCACGCACAGGCGCGCAATGCGCTCTGGCGCCAGCGCAGCGAGCGCAAGGCCGATCATGCCGCCATAGGATGCGCCGAGGAAAGCCTGCACGCGCGTGACATCGAGGCGATCGAGCGCATGCAGAATGATGCGGGCCTGATCATCGGGGCTGATGCGCACGCGCACATCGCGGATGGGAGCGAAATCAAAACCTATGACGCCAAAGCGCTGAAGATCGACAGCAGGTTCGAGCACCTCGCTCCACCAGCCGTTTTCGCCAAGCACTTCACGGCCAGCGGAAATTCCACCCAACGCAATAAGCTGCGGCGCGTTGCGCGCCCCAAACAAACGCACCCGCACCACGCCGTCTTCCAGTGTGTCGCCGGACTGAAGACGAAACTCTCGCGTCAGCGGCACGGAAACATCTTCGTAGATGGCGGGCGGCGTCTGCCGGCGAAGGGCAAGCGTGCTCACGGCGCGCGCTCACCAGCGGTGCGCAACATCAGGTGCTCGACCGAAGCGTGGCGCGCCACGCCGCTTTCCAAGAGAATGCCGGAGATACGCCGCGCCGCTTCCGAGGTGACGCTCTTGACCCGGCAACGGGCCGAGTAGCCCTCGGATTGGCGCAGCAATTGTAGACTTTGCAGCTCCGCGCCCACGGCGCAGAGGGCCTCGGCTACCGCACCCCAGGCCGCGCTGCTTGGCAGCGCCAAATACAAATCGTGCTGAAGTTCGAGCCCAGACAGAGCGCTGACCAGCGGTTCTTCCGCGATCCCGCTACAAGGGCCCTCCGCAATACTCATCCTTCGCCTCCGGCGTCCTAATGCGGCGATTTGGATGGCGCTTGCGGGCGGAAAGGCGGCGTTCCCCCGGGGAACGCTGGCCTTCGCTTTAGCTGTATTTTTAACGCGCCCGCAAGCTGAGCATCAAATCGGCGCAAACCGGTGCATAGCTCAAGGGCTGGGGCATGTCTACTCCCCCACGCGGTTGAGTGAAAAATTTTACCTTCAAACGGCGTCCTCCCCTTGCCTTGGGGAATAAACTCTGCGCTTATGGGGGCTGAGGAGCAAATCGTGTTAATTCGGCTGCGCCCGACTGTTCGGACTGCAGCGGCAATCGCCGCTGCGGACCCACGCGCCCTCAGCAATCTAGTATTCGTAAGCCTTATTGGCCTGGCGCTTCTTATCGCGCCCAGAGCGGTGTGGCTGCCCCTGACCTGACCTCAACCAGGTTCGTCCGCAACACCCCGCTCCCGAAAGGTAGCGGGGTTTTTTATTTCGCGGACGGGCCCCTTCGGACCCTATGACGCAAAATTCCTCCCCTCCGGCGCAGCCAGCGCACCGCAGCACCGTCATCACCGGCGGGCCCGACCGCGCGGCCGCGCGCTCCTATCTGCGCGCCGCAGGGCTCGACGATGCGGATTTCCAACGTCCGCTGATCGCCGTGGTCAACACTTGGTCGTCAGTAACGCCCTGCAACATGCATTTGGGCGATCTGGCGGAGCCAGTGCGCCGGGGCGTGCGCGAAGCCGGCGGCGTGCCGATCGACTTCAACACCATCGTCGTCACCGATGGCATCTCGATGGGCACGCCTGGGATGAAAGCATCGCTGATCTCGCGCGAGATCATCGCCGATTCCATCGAGCTCGCCGTACAGGGGCACCAACTTGATGGCGTGATCTGCATTGTCGGTTGCGACAAGACCATTCCCGCCGCCGCCATGGCGTTGGCGCGCATGAACTTGCCTGGTTGCGTTCTTTATGGCGGCACCATCATGGCCGGGCGCCACGCTGGTAAAGACATTTCGATTCAGGACGTCTTCGAAGCTATCGGCGCACACGGCGCCGGCACGCTGGACGATGAAGGCTTGAGAGCGGTTGAAAAAGCCGCTTGCCCCGGCGCAGGCGCGTGCGGCGGCCAGTTCACCGCCAACACCATGGCCATGGCGCTCTCCATGCTGGGACTCTCGCCAATGGGAGCAAATGATGTGCCCGCAGTGCATCGCGACAAGAGCGCGGAAGCCGAGCGATGCGGGCGCACAGTGGTGGAGCTTGTCGCGCGTGGGCGCACAGCGCGCGCATTCATCACCCGCGAGTCGCTGTGGAACGCCGCGGTCGCCACGTCCGCCAGCGGCGGCTCGACAAACGCCGTGCTGCACCTGACAGCGATCGCTGCCGAAGCGGGCGTTGCGTTCGGCGTCGAAGATTGCCACGCCGCCTGCGAAGCCGCGCCGGTGATTTGCGATCTGAAGCCCGGCGGCCGTTTTCTGGCGCATGACCTGTTCAGCGCCGGAGGCACGCGCCTGGTGGCGAAGCGCTTGATGGAGGCTGGCCGCATCAAGGATGCGCCCACGGTCTCAGGCCGCACCCTGTTCGAAGAAGCGCGCGAAGCTGCTGAAACCGCCGGCCAACAAGTCGTGCGGGATTTTTCATCGCCAGTGATTCCACGCGGCTCTTATGCGGTGATCTACGGCGACGTCGCGCCGGAAGGCGCGGTGATAAAGCTGGCCGGGCACGACATTGCGCAGTTTGAAGGCCCCGCACGCGTGTTTGACGGCGAAGAAGCTGCCTTTGAAGCGGTGCAGGCTGGCGCCATTCAGGAAGGCGATGTCGTCGTCATCCGCTATGAGGGGCCGCGCGGGGGGCCAGGCATGCAGGAGATGCTGCGTGTAACGGCGGCGCTGAAAGGGCGCGGCCTGCAGGATGTGGCGCTGATCACCGACGGGCGCTTTTCCGGGGCCTCGTATGGATTTGTGATTGGCCATGTCACGCCGGAAGCCGCCGTCGGCGGGCCCATCGCGCTGATTCAAGATGGCGACATCATCCGTGTGGATGTGCCTGCGCGCACCATCAACGTCGCCGCGGATTTGACAGGCCGGCGCGCAACCGCGCCGCAACGCCCGGCGCCGGTGGGCGCATTCGCCAAATACGCAGCTCTGGTTGCTTCGGCCTCTCAGGGCGCCGTGACCATTCCCAATCCGCCGCGTGCGCAAGCACGCGCTACTTGATGAGGCTTCGAAAATGACCGCCAAGGTGTACACGAACGATGATGTGAACAGCGGCGCGCTGGAAGGTAAGCGCATCGCCGTCATCGGCTATGGCAGCCAGGGGCGCGCGCACGCGCAGAACCTGCGCGACAGCGGCTACGATGTGGTCGCCGGCGTGCGCAAGGGCGGCAAGGGCTGGACCAACGCCCGCGCCGACAAGATCGACACCGCCGAACCGGCGGACGCCGTTGAAGGCGCCGACCTGATCGCCTTCCTGACGCCCGACATGGCCCAGGAAGCCATCTATAACGAAATCATCGCGCCAAAGGCCAAGAAGGGCGCGACGTTGCTGTTCGCGCACGGCTTTTCTATCCACTACGGGCGCGTGAAACCGCGCGAGGATATGGACGCGGTGCTGGTGGCCCCGAAGGGCCCTGGCGATCTGGTGCGTCGGGAGTTTGCGCGCGGGCGCGGCGTGCCGGCGTTGTTCGCCGTGCATCAGGATAAGAGCGGCGCTGCCCGCGACAAAGCGATGGCCTACGCCAAGGGTATTGGCGGCGCCACGGGCGGGCTGATCGAAACCACATTCCCGGAAGAAACCGAAACCGATCTGTTTGGCGAACAAGCCGTGCTTTGCGGCGGCGCCAAAGAGCTGGTGATGGCCGGATACCAAACCTTGGTCGACGCAGGCTATCAGCCCGAGGTCGCTTACTTCGAGTGCATGCACGAGCTGAAGTTGATCGTCGACCTTTTCTATGAGGGGGGCGTTTCGAAGATGCACGATTTCATCTCCGAGACGGCGAAGTACGGCGCAGTGGTTTCGGGACCGCGCATCATCACCGATGAAACGCGCGCGCGCATGCGTGAAGTGTTGCGCGACATCCAATCCGGCAATTTCGCGCGCGATTGGATCCTGGAGAACCAAGCCGGCAAGCCGCGCTACGCAGCGCTGCTGCAGGCCGATCGCACGCACGCAATCGAGAAAACGGGCGCCGGCCTGCGCGAGCGCATGGCTTGGCTGAAGTCCCCGACGAACGCGTGAGCTCAACGATGACCGCCGCCTCCCCCCTGCCGAAAGCCGCCGCCGCCCCCGCGACGGGCGCGCGCCTTCTCGTCGAAACGCTGGAAGCGCTCGGCGTGGAGGTCGTGTTTGGCTATCCCGGCGGCGCGATCATGCCCGTCTATGACGCGCTGACGGCCGCGCGCTTTAAGCACGTGCTGGTGCGCCACGAACAGGCTGCAGCCTTCGCCGCGGACGCCTACGCGCGCGTGACCGGCAAATGCGGCGTGTGCTTGGCCACGTCCGGCCCTGGCGCAACGAACCTCGTCACCGGCATCGCCAATGCGATGATGGATTCGGTGCCGATGGTGGCGATCACAGGAAACGTCGCCTCGCCTTTAATGGGCACCGATGCGTTCCAGGAAATCGACATCCTCGGCGTGACTTTGCCAATCGTGAAGCATTCTTGGATCGTCCGCGATCCCAACGACATTCCTGCAATCCTGCAGGAAGCCTTCTACACAGCTACATCGGGCCGCCCCGGTCCGGTGTTGATCGACCTGCCGAAAGACGTGCAGGTCAGCGCCGCCGCCGCGCCTCGCGACTTTAATCCCCCTTTGGAGCAGACACGGCGGATTGATCCGGCGCAGCTCCGCCGCGCCGAATCCGCTATCGGCGCGGCGGAGCGCCCGCTTCTCTATATTGGCGGAGGCGTGCGCATCGCCAACGCCGTCGAAGATGTTCGCGCCTTCGCGGAGGCGACGGGCATCCCCGCCGTCTCCACCCTGCAGGGCTTGGGCGTGCTCGGACCAGATTGGCCCGGGCACCTGGGCATGCTGGGCATGCATGGCCTGCGCGCGGCCAATGAAGCCGTGCAACAGAGCGACTTGCTGATCGTTCTAGGGGCGCGCTTCGACGATCGCGCCACCGGCAAGCTCACGGAATTCGCGCCCCATGCCCGGATCATCCATATCGATGTGGACGCCGCCGAGATCGACAAGCTGCGCCACGCGCATGTGCCGATTACAGGCGACCTGAAAACGGTTCTCGCCGCACTCAAGCCGCGCAAGCCAGCCATTGAAACCTGGCGGGCGCAGTGTGAGGCCGCAATCGCCGCGCATGCGTTCGACTATAACGCCCCGGGCGACGGCGTTTATGCGCCCGCGTTGCTGAACGCGCTTTCGCAGGCCGCAGGCGACGCGTTTGTTGCCGCTTGCGATGTTGGACAGCACCAAATGTGGGCCGCGCAGCACTGCCGCTTCGCTTCGCCTTCGGCGCATCTGACGTCCGGGGGGCTGGGCGCGATGGGCTACGGGTTGCCAGCCGGCATCGGCGCCAAGCTGGCGCGCCCGGATGCGCACGTGGTGACGATCTCCGGCGATGGCTCGTTCGCCATGAACATCCAAGAGCTGGCGACGCTGCGGCGCTACAACATTCCGCTGAAGATCGTGCTGCTGGACAATTCCATGCTCGGCCTGGTGCGCCAATGGCAGGAGCTTTTCTTTGAACAGAACTATAGCGAGGTCGATCTCTCCGATAATCCGGACTTCGCCTCGGTTGCGACCGCGTTCGGCATCGAAGCGTTCCGAATTACCAAGCGCGAGGACGTGGAAGCCGGCATCGCGCGCCTGCTGGCCGCGCCCGGCCCGTGCCTCGCGCACGTGCTGATCAACCCGATGGAAAATGTCTGGCCGCTGGTGCCGCCTGGCAAGAGCAACACCGAAATGATGCACGGAGCCGCACGATGACCGAGACGTTTACAATCCAGATCGATCGCGCGGAAGGCTCGCTGCAGCGACTCATCGGCCTGATTGAGCGCCGCGGCTTCCACATCGATCGCATGACGCTGGCCGATACTGGCGCGCATCGCGAAGTGCGCTTGGCGATCCGCCCGCGCGACAACTCCAGAAGCTGCGACGTGCTCGGCCGCCAAATCGACCGCCTGATCGGCGTGCGGCGGATCGCGCCCGCGCCGGCTTCCAATGCATTCGCCGAGGAGGCCAGCGTATGCCCGGCGTAGGCGATAAGGCGCGCGACCCCAATCGCGTCATCGTATTCGACACCACGCTGCGCGACGGCGAACAGGCACCCGGCTTCTCCATGGGCGTAGCGGAAAAGCTTGAGATGGCGCGCGCGCTCGCGGATCTGGGCGTGGACGTGATTGAAGCCGGCTTCGCGGCCGCCTCGCCCGGCGACGAAGAGGCCGTGCGCGTGGTTTCCGGCGAAATCGAGGGGCCCGCCTTCTGCTCGCTCTCGCGCGCCACTGAGGGCGACATCATGGCCGCCCATCGCGCGCTTGCGCACAATCGCGGCCGCCGCATCCACATTTTCCTCGGCACCAGCCCGATCCACCGCAAGGCGAAGTTCAACATGACCGCCGATGAGGTGCTGGCGCAGGCTGTGCGCTCAGTCGCGTTCGCGCGCACGCTTTTCGACGATGTCGAATTTTCCGCCGAGGACGCCATCCGCACCGAGCCGGATTTTTTGGGCGACGTGATGGAGGCGGTGGCCGAAGCGGGCGCCAGCACGCTAAACGTGCCCGATACCGTAGGCTATTCAACGCCCATAGAGATCCACGCCCTGTTTCAATATCTGCACGGGCGGATTGCGCCGAAGTACCCCGATGCGGTGCTTTCAGCGCATTGCCATGACGATCTGGGCATGGCGGTGGCGAATACGCTTGCGGCGGTGCAGGCCGGCGCGCGGCAAGTCGAAGTCGCCGTCAACGGCATCGGCGAACGCGCGGGAAACAGCGCGCTTGAAGAGGTCGTCATGGCCTTGCGCACGCGCGCGGACCAGTATGGCCTCACGACCGGCGTGGACACGACCAAGCTGGTGGGCGTTAGCCGCCTACTCAGCAAAGTCACGGAATCTCCGGTTCCGCGGAACAAGGCGATTGTGGGTGTGAACGCATTTGCTCACGAAGCGGGCATCCATCAACATGGCGTGCTGGTTGATGCGCGCACGTATGAGATTATGCTGCCGCAGGACGTCGGCTTCGACGGCACCAGCTTCGTGCTCGGCAAACATTCCGGCCGCCACGCCGTCGCCAAACGCGCCTCAGTGTTGGGGCATGAGCTTTCCGGCAATTTCCTGAGCGCGGTGTTCCGCGGGTTCAAGCGCCGCGCCGACGAGATCGGCGAGATCAACGATCGGGAGTTGCTGGCGATCATCAGCAGCGCCGCAAAAGAAGACACGCGCGAGGATGGAGGTCGGCGTGTCGTCCACTCCTGATCGCCCGCGCACCCTGTTCGACAAAGTGTGGGACGCGCATGTCGTCAGCGCGGAGACGGCGGCGGCGCCGGCGATTCTCTATGTGGACCTGCATCTGGTGCATGAGGTGACCAGCCCGCAAGCTTTCACCGAGCTCGACGAGCGCGGACTGAAAGTGCGGCGACCCGACCGCACCTTCGCTACGCTAGATCACTCCACGCCGACGCTGCCGCCGGACGCCCGCGGCGCACGGCCCTATGTGACCCCCGCCGCCGCCAAGCAGGTGGAGACGTTGCAGCGCAATTGCGCCAAGCATGGAGTTGCGCTCGCAGGATGGGACAGCGCCGACCGCGGCGTCGTGCATGTGATGGCGCCAGAGCTCGGGCTGACGCAGCCCGGCATGGTCGTCGTGTGCGGCGATAGCCATACCGCGACGCACGGCGCTTTTGGCGCGCTGGCGTTCGGCATTGGCACCTCTGAAGTCGGCCACGTGCTGGCGACGCAGTGCCTGCTGCAGCGCAAGCCAAAGCGCATGCGCGTGACCATTGATGGCGTGCTGCAGCCGGGTGTCGCCGCCAAAGATCTCACTCTGGCGGTGATCGCCGCACTCGGCTTTGCGGGCGGTTCGGGCTTCGTGATCGAATATGCAGGCGAGGCGATCCGTGCGCTCGATATGGAAGAGCGCATGACGCTCTGCAATATGTCGATTGAAGCCGGCGCACGCGCGGGCATGATCGCGCCGGATGATAAGACGTTCGCGTTTCTAAAGGGACGCCGCCATGCCCCGCAGGGCGATGCGTTCGCCCGCGCTGAGGCACACTGGCGCGAGCTCTACACCGACGACGGCGCCACGTTTGATCGCGAGATACGCCTCGACGCGCGCACCATCGCGCCCATGGCCACCTTCGGAACAACGCCGGACGCCGCTTTGCCGATCGGCGCGCCAATACCTCGCCCGCGCACGGAATCCGAACAACGCGCGTTGGACTATATGCATTTCAAACCTGGAGAGAGCGCCACGCACGAAGCAGTGGACGTCGTTTTCATCGGCTCCTGTACGAACGGGCGTATTTCCGACTTGCGCGCCGCAGCCGATGTCTTGCGGGAACGGCAGGTGGCGAAAGGTGTGCGCATGCTGGTGGTTCCGGGTTCGGAAACAGTAAGGCGGCAGGCGGAGGCCGAAGGCCTGGACCGCGTGTTCACGCAGGCTGGCGCGGAGTGGCGCCTGCCCGGCTGCTCCATGTGCATCGCCATGAACGGTGATTTCGTGCAGCCGGGGCAGCTGGCGATCTCCACATCGAACCGCAATTTTGAGGGGCGGCAAGGCAAAGGCGCGCGCACCATTCTGGTTAGCCCTGCGACCGCAGCGGCCAGCGCAGTGGCGGGGGTGCTCACCGATCCACGCACGCTGGCGAAGGAGCTGGCCGATGCCTGAGCGTTTCACACAGCTGACCTCGCGAACGTTTGTGATCCCGCAGGATAGCATCGATACCGATCAGATCATTCCGGCGCGCTTCCTTACAACCACCTCGCGCGAAGGCCTTGGCGCGTCGGCCTTCTATGATTGGCGCTATGACGCCAATGGCGCGCCGATCCCGGGCGAGGCGCTTAATTCAATCGACCCGCAAGAGCATCGCATTCTGGTGGCGGGCGATAACTTTGCCTGCGGTTCCTCGCGTGAGCACGCACCTTGGGCGCTGCTGGATTATGGCTTTCGCGCCGTCATCTCAACCAGCATCGCCGACATTTTCACGTCCAACGCATTGAAGAACGGCCTGTTGCCGATCACCGTGGATGACGCGACTCACGCCCGTCTTCTGGCCGAGCCCGCAGGACGCGTGACCATCGATCTCGAAGCATGTGAGCTTCATATCGGCAACGAGGCGCCGGTGCCGTTCACAGTTGAGCCGTTTGCGCGCCAATGCCTGATCGAAGGCGTCGACGCTCTTGGCTGGCTGCTAGAACGGCGCGACGCGATCGAAGCCTACGAACAACGAAGAGCCCAGGAACTCGCGGCATGAAGGAATATCGCATCACTCTCCTGCCCGGCGACGGCGTGGGCCCTGAAGTTACGCGCGCAGCGCGCGAGGTTCTGGAGGTCGTCGCCGAACGCTTCCACCGCCAGTTCAAGTTCAAGTTTGATACGCACTTGATCGGCGGCGCGGCTATCGATGCAACCGGCGAGCCGTTGCCGGGCGATACGCTGACGGCGTGCAGAGCAAGCGACGCCGTATTCCTAGGCGCGGTGGGCGGGCCGCAATGGGAGCGCGGGCCCAAGCGCCCGGAACAAGGCCTGCTCGCGTTGCGCAAGGCGCTGGGCCTCTTCGCCAACGTGCGCCCTCTTCGCATCTATCCGGAATTGGTCGATCGCTCGCCGCTGAAAGCGGAAATCGTCGAGGATGTCGATTTCGTGGTGTTCCGCGAACTCACAGGAGGCTCCTACTTCGGCGAAAAGAAACGCGTGGGCGACACAGCAAGCGATGAGTGTGTCTACTCCGTCGGTGAAGTTGAGCGTATCGCGCGCGCCGCCTTCATCGCCGCGCGGGCGCGGCGCGGCAAGGTCACCTCTGTCGATAAAGCGAACGTGCTTGAAACCAGCCGCCTGTGGCGCGAGGTGGTGAGCGAAGTGCATGCGCGCGACTTTTCGGATGTGCGATTGGAGCACGCATTGGTGGATTCCATGTCTATGCAGCTGATCCGTCAGCCCCGCGCGTATGACGTGATCCTCACCGAAAACATGTTCGGGGATATTCTCTCTGACGAAGCATCCGTTCTGGGCGGTTCGATCGGGCTGGCGCCTTCGGCCTCGGTCGGCGCAGGCGGCCCCGGCCTGTTCGAGCCCGTTCATGGTTCGGCGCCGGACATTGCCGGGCGCGATATCTGCAACCCTGTAGGGGCGATTATCTCGGCCGCGCTGCTGTTGCGCTATGGTTTGCGGCTCCATGAGGAGGCCGATGCGATTGAGGCGGCTGTAGAATCCGCAATCGCCCGTGGCGCACGCACTAGCGATCTCGGGGGAAAACTCAGCTGTACAGCAATGACTGACGCCATCATCGACCGGCTGCACCAAGGCGACAGCGCTCACCATCGCGTGCAGATGCATTGGGGCTGATCACAGATGGCGTTGGTTCCCTTCGATGATCGCGACGGCTGGATTTGGCTGGACGGCGCATTCGTGCCCTGGCGTGACGCCAAGATTCACATCCTTAGCCACGCGGTACATTATGGCTCCGCCGTGTTTGAAGGCGAGCGCATGTATAACGGGCGCATTTTTGCGCTTGAGGAACATACAGAGCGCCTGATCAATTCCGCGGCGCTTCTCGATTTCACCATTCCGTTTGACGGCGATGCGATTAACGCCGCAAGCATCGCCACATGCGTGAAGAACGGCTTCACGGATTGCTATGTGCGCCCTATCGCCTGGCGCGGGGCCGAACAGCTCAGCGTATCGGCGCGCGAGACGAAGATTCATCTGGCGATCGCGGTTTGGGATTGGCCGAAATATTTTGACGAAGAGAAATTCGCCCGCGGCATTCGCTTGTGCTGGGCGAAATACCGCCGCCCTCCGGCCAATTCTGCGCCAACGGCCGCCAAGGCGGTGGGCCTCTATATGATCTGCACCGTCTCCAAGAACGCGGCGGAGCGTGATGGGTATGAGGATGCGCTCATGCTCGACACCGAAGGCAACATCGCGGAAACGACCGGCGCCAACATCTTCTTCATACGCGACGGCGTGTTGCACACGCCCATCGCTGACCGGTTCCTCGACGGCATTACCCGCCGGACCATCATCGCCATGGCGCGCGCGAGGGGGCTTGAGGTGATTGATCGGCGGATATCGCCTCTCGAGCTCGATACGTTCAGCGAGTGCTTCGTCGTAGGTACTGCCGCCGAGGTGACGCCAGTGGGCGAAATCGCCGAGCATAGATTTACACCGGGACCGATCACATTCGGGCTGGCGGATGGCTACGCTGCGCTCGTTCGTGGTGAGCCGCCTGCAAAGGCTCACCAGACGATACGCACCGTCACTGTGTCGGCGTAGGCGCCGGCTCGCGTGGTAGGTTGGGGCGAAACGCGGGCATAGATGGCGCGCGTAGCAGACCACGCACCGAGATTAAGAAAGCCGCCGCTCACCATGACTGAGGGCGCTGCGCCGCCTTCGCCCCAAATGATCGTCCGTTGGGTGTTGGAGTAAAGGTTATAATCCAGCAGCGCGCCACCCGGCCCGCGCATTCGGCGCTGGGCGATTCCGCCCCATTGGCCAGAGCCGAGCCGCACCTCAATGCTTGGGGCGATGTCAATCACGCCGGTGCAGGAGACTGACACCTCACCAGCGGCGTCTCCCACTCCGGCCAAGGGAGCTATGGCTTCAAAGTCCACACTGGCGGCGGTCACCGTGCAGGTACAGCCGAGCAAGGGCGTGCACAGCAGCGCGTGCGCCGGCGCCGGCGCAAGCAGCCATACCAGAAAAGCCAACCAAAGCGCCCGCATTAGGAAGCCGCCGCGCATGTCAGCACAATTCCGCGGGAAAGCGCCGCTGCATCAGCCGCCCCGCGGCAGGTCGGTGCGCTTTCCAGGCGCACCACATCGCCCTCTTCAGCATTGTTGAGCACAACGCGACCGGCGGAGCCTACGGGGAAGCGCGCGCCATCGCGGGCGCGCACCAGCACGTCGCCCCGCGCCGGGGCCTCACCTGCGGCGAGGCGAACGCGGCTTTCCTGAACCTCGTGCATTGCGCTGACGAAGCGCACCACTGCGCCGGCGCCGTAGGCGGGGGTAACGAAAGCTTCGCGCCGCGCCGGCACGCGATCCCGCGGCAGATCGTCCACATCCAGTGTGATCTGGTTGCGGTCGTAGGCGCGAAGCCCCTGAGCAAGTACGCGCCCATCGGCGCCGGTTCTGCCAATGGGCAAGCGATCACGCCTAACCTGCACACCGGCAGCCCCAACATCCACCAGCGCAAATCCTTCGCGTATGGAGCGGCTGGCGAAGGCGTGGCCTTCGATGAGCCCAAGTGCGCCCGCGTGATCGAAGCGGAAGCGCTCCCCCGCTTC
>JAEUMU010000172.1 GCA_016791325.1 Hyphomonadaceae bacterium | reverse complement strand
CAAAGCAGGATGCGTGCGGCCATATCCAAGCCCAGCACCACATTGGCTGACATCTGCAGCAGCGCGCTAGCCTGAAAGGCCAAGAACGCGCCTACGCCCGCCATTTCCGCGGCCGCCTTCCATTTGCCGAGCGCGCTTACGGGCAGGGCCTTATTCTGCGCGGCGAGGCCTTCGCGAAGGCCCGCCACGGCCACATCCCGCCCCAGAATGATCACGCCCGCAACAACCAGCACCAAGGGCAGCGCCGCATACGCCAGCGCCACCAGCACGCATGTGATCAACACTTTGTCCGCGCTATGATCCAGAGCCGCGCCGAGGGGCGTGGCGGCGTTGAATTTGCGCGCGATCGCCCCATCCAGCCAATCAGTGAGCGCCGCCAGCGCAAACAGCACGAGGGCCAGCGCATAAATCAAACCCGCGATCGTGTTGTCAGCATAGACGTAGGTTTGCCCCCACAACACCATGCCGGCGATCACCGGCCCCATCAGAATGCGGAAAACGGTAAGCAGAGTGGGAACGTGCTTCACCGCCAGCCCTCAGCGCTTGTCGTGGAAGAAATCATAGATGCGCTTTGCCAGTTCTTTGTTCACGCCGTCCACTGTTTCCAGCTCCGCCAGCGCCGCGCGCGAAACGCCGCGGGCGGAGCCAAAACGTTCGAGCAGCGCACGTTTGCGCGCGGGGCCGATGCCGCCGATTTCGTCGAGCGGATTCTTGGCGACGCCGGCGGCGCGCTTGCCGCGATGGGCGCCGATGGCGAAGCGGTGCGCCTCATCCCGCAGCCGCTGCAAGTAGTAGAGCACTGGGCTTTTTTCATCGAGCCGGAAGGGCGCGCGGCCGGGAATAAAGAAGCGCTCCCGTCCCGCATCGCGGTCCACGCCCTTGGCGATGCCCGCGATCGCGATGCGGTTTTTCAGTCCAAGTTCCTCAAGCGCTTCGAGAGCCGCGGCCAATTGGCCCTCGCCGCCATCGATCAGCACCAGATCGGGCCATGCGCCGAAGCGGCTTTCGCGCTCGCCCTCGTCGCGCTCTTTGGAAAAATCCACGCCGCCATCGGCAAGGGCGCCATTGGCTTCTCCCGCGCCATCTTCCCCTGCCTGCGCCGGCGCTTCGGCGCTTTCTCGTTCCGCCAGCATGCGCGCGAAGCGGCGGCGGATCATCGCCTTCATCATGGCGAAATCGTCGCCATTGAATTTCGCGCGCTCCATATTGAATTTGCGATACTGGTTCTTGGCGAAGCCCTCCGGCCCGGCCACGATCATCGCGCCCAGCGCATTTGCGCCTTGGATGTGGCTGTTGTCATAGACCTCGATCCGCTCGGGCCGCTGCGGCAGCGCAAACACTTCCGCCACGCCATCGAGCAATTTTGCGACGCTTCCGGTTTCCGCCATGCGCCGGCCCAAGGCTTCGCGCGCGTTCAAGGCGGCGGCGTCCACGATCTCGCGCTTCTCGCCGCGCTCGGGCCGGCGGATCTCAACCTTGCAGTTCGCACGCAGGCACAGCGCCTCTTCTAACAAACCGCGATCTGTGGGCTCAACATTGGTGAGGATCAGCTTCGGTGGTTCGCGTTCGTCGTAAAATTGCGCGAGGAAGGCGGAGATAATGTCTTCCGGCGTTTCTTCCGATCCGTGGCGCGGGAAATAGGCGCGATTGCCCCAGTTCTGCCCGGCGCGGAAGAAGAACACTTGAATGCAAGATTGCCCGCCCTCGCCGTGCAGGGCGAACACATCCGCCTCCTCGAACGTGGTCGGGTTGATCCCTTGCGAGGCCCGCACGCTGGCGAGCGCGCGGATGCGGTTGCGCAAGCGTGCGGCGTGTTCGAACTCCAGCGCCTCCGCCGCCTCGCGCATTTCGGCGGCGAGTCTTTCCTGCAGCTCGACGCTGCGCCCTTCCAGAAAGTCGGCGCTATCTTTCACCAACGCCGCGTATTCCGCCTCGTCCACCAAGCCTACGCACGGGCCTGCGCAGCGTTTGATCTGGTAAAGCATGCAGGGCCGCGTGCGGCCTGAGAATGTGGAGTCCGAACACGAACGCAGCAGAAACGCCTTCTGCAGCGTGTTTAGCGTACGGTTGACCGCGCCGGCGCTGGCGAAAGGGCCGTAGAACTTGCCTTTGAAATTCTTAGCACCGCGATGCTTCTGCAGGGCGGCGTAGGGGTGATCGGTGCGGATGGCGATGAACGGGAAGCTCTTATCGTCCCGCATCAACACATTGTAGCGCGGCTTCAGCCGCTTGATCATGTTGGTTTCCAGCAGCAGCGCTTCGGTTTCGGTGGCAGTGACGATCACCTCCAGCGCCGTGGTCTGATGGATCATGCGGTAGATCGCATTGGTGTGGCCGCGCCCCTGCGCGTATTGGCCGACGCGGTTTTTCAGGCTCTTGGCTTTGCCCACGTAGAGCACTTCGCCGTCGGCCCCGATCATGCGGTAAACGCCCGGCTTGGGCGGCAATCGTTTCCACGCATCGCGGATGGCCTCCACGCCTTTCAGCGCGGGCGGGGCCGCTTCATCGCCGGGCAGGGCTTCGAGCGGGGGCAGGGTGGGCTTATCGGCGCCGGACATTGAGTCTCTTAGAATGGGGCGCCAGAGCCCCGCCCGCGACCCCTTAGCGCCTCGACGGGGCGGGCTCCCAGGCCCAAAACGGCGGCCATGAGCTCATTCAAACCCGTGTTCCAGGCCCCGGACCCGCCAGCATGCGCAACCATGCTCGATGTCCGCGCTGGCGTGGACGAAATCGATCGCATGCTCGTGACCCTGATCGCGCGTCGGCAGGGCTACATGGACGCCGCCGCTCGCATCAAGCCCAGCCGCAGCGTCGTGCGCGATGAGGCCCGCATCCAGCAGGTGCTGTCCAATGTGCGCGCCGAGGCCGAACGCCACGGTCTTGCCTGGTCCATCGCCGAGCCGGTGTGGCGTGAAATGATGGAACGCTGCATCGCCTACGAGTTCGATGTCTGGGACGCCACGCGCGGGTGAGCCTTGCAGTGCGCGGGCTGACGCGGGGCCTCTCCGTGTGGTAACCAAACCGCGGTTGGGGAGGGCGGCTTCGGGGCTGCCAATGACGCTTTCGCAGGCGGGGGTTCGCGCGCAGCGCGAGGGACGAGCGGGCCATGCAAGCATGCATGGTCGCGCGTGGCGAAGAAATTTCATCAATGGTAAGGCCTTACCTATGCGCGCGGGGGGCCCAGCATGAGGTGGTTTCTAGGCTTGCTGTTGGTGATCGCCCTGGTGATGGGCGTTCTCTACGGCGTGGGCCGCTTCTTGCTGCCTAACGATTTGGCCGTCACCAGCACCACTACGATAGAGCGCCCGCGTGCGGCGGTGTTCGCGATGTCGAACGATCTGCGCATCGCACGGGAATGGTCGCCCTATTATGCAATGGACCCCGACGCGCAATACACCTTCTCCGGCGAAGACCCCGGCGCGGGCCAAACCATGCGCTGGACCTCCACGGTGCGCCGCGTCGGCACAGGGCGGGTGTCCATCGTCGACTCCATCGAAAACGAACAGATCGAAAGCATTCTCGAACTGGATGATCGCGCGACTTTGAACGCGCGCATGGTGTTTCAGCGCGGCGCCGCCGGCGTCACCAATGTCGCCTGGACCGTTTCCGCGACCTGCAGCGAAGGCTGGATCAATGTGCCTTGCCGCTACATGAACCTGATCCTGCGCGGGATGATCGCCCAAGATCTGAATGACGGGCTGGCGCGGTTGAAAACCCTCAGCGAACAACTCCCCAACGTCGATTTCGAGAACCTCAACCCGATGTTCGACGTGGTTGAGCCGCAGAATTTTGTGTATTCGGTGGTCGAAACTTCAGCCACCAACCTGGAAGAAATCACCCGCGCCGAAGAACGCGGCATCGCTCAGGTGCGTGATTTCATGGGCGGCTATGGCCTGATCCAAGCGGGGCCGTTGGTGCGCGTCGTCACCCAATTCGATCGCGAAGCCGATCGCATGAGTTTCCGCGTCGGTTATCCGTTTACCGGGCCCACCCCGCTCAGCGTCGTTGGCGTGCAAATCGGCCAGACCCCCTCGGGCAGGGCCATGCATGTGCTGGTGGAGGGCAACCGCGCCCAGGTGCAGGCCGCGTACGCGCAGATGTATGCGTATCTCCAAGCGCATCGCGTACCCTTGCGCGAGAATGGCTTGCCCTGGGAGCTCGTGCATCAGGCGGGGGGCGGTGAAGAGGGCCTGCCCACGCGCTTGGAAATCTTCATGCCGCTGCAATAGCGCGCGAAAGCAAAAGGCCCGCGGAGAGCTTCCCCGCGGGCCTTGGCTTTCTTCTGCTCGTTCGGCTGTTAGCCGACGATCTTCAGGTTCACGGCCTTCGGACCCTTGCCCTTGGTGTCGGGCAGGGTTTGGAAGTTCACGCGTTGGCCTTCAGTCAGCGAGGTGAGCCCGGCGCGCTCCACTGCGCTGACGTGCACGAACACGTCCGCACCGCCGCCATCCGGCGTAATGAAGCCGAAGCCCCGCGCGCCGTTGAAGAACTTCACCGTGCCGTCCTGCGGATCGCCGAGCGGTTGGCGCGGGGGCCGATCGCCACCGCCAAAGCCGCCGCCGCCTTCGCGCGGGCCACGGAAGCCGCCGCCACCACCGCCGCCGCCGCCGCCACGGAATCCGCCGCCGCCGCCGCCGCCGCGGAAGCCGCCGCCGCCGCCGCGGACCCCACCGCCGCCGCCGCCGCCGTAGCCGCCACCGCCGCCGCGGTCACCACCGCCGCCGCCGCGGAAGCCGCCGCCGCCGCCGCGATATCCGCCGCCGCCGTAGCCGCCACCACCGCCGCCGCCGTAGCCGCCACCGCCGCCGCCAAAATCACCGCCGCCGCCGAATTCGGGCGGCGCGCCTTCACCCCGCTCGCGGCCGCGCCGCTTGTCTTTCTTGCGATCGTTGTTGTCGTCGTCGCCGCCAAAATCGTCGTCGAAGCTCATTTCCACTTTCCTGATTGAAAAGACCGCCGGCGCACGCCGACAGCCGCGCACACGATCAACCGTGCGCCCGTCACCGCGAGATTCTGCTTTGTTGGGGGAAGACTTTGCTGCCGCACGCCGCGGAATTCGCACCTTGGCCGGCCACCATCGCCGGCTCTTTACAATCCGCTTATGCGCGAGGGGGTTCCGGCGCGCAAGCGCGAACTCGCTGGTTTACGCCGGATTCACCTGTTGCGGCGCGGTTTTGCGCTCCTGCGCGGCGATCACCCGCGACACCACCCAAGCGCCCAGCAGCTTCGAGGCGATGCCCGTGATGATGGTTCCCCAGGCGAAGATGCCCGGCACCACCATGGAGGCCAGGCCTATGAACACCAATTGGTCGAGCGGGGCCGACGCTACGCTGGAGAGCATGATGCGCTGCGAAAGCGGGCGCTTGGAGAACGTGTAAACCGCCCAATCCACGGTTTCGCTGATCAAAAAGGCGAGCCCGCTGGCGACGACGATGGTGATCCAGGAGGTCAGCGTGGAAAGCAGCAGCCCGGTGATCATGGCGGCCCAGACCCAGTGCTTCATCTCGCGCTGAGCGAAATCGCGCACCACCAGCACCAGCCCGGTGACGATGGCGAGCGGCTGGAATTGGCCCCCGCCGAGCCAGCCCGGGATGGCGTAGGTCTCCACTGCCCCGAACGACCAATTGATGAACGGCATCAGCCCCACGTAAAGGGCCGCCCACCGTCTCCCGGCCAGGAAGAACCCAGCCATCGTCGCCAGCACGATCGGCACGGCGATGTGGGGCTGCTGCAGGAAGAGAAAGGCTTCAGAGGCGTTCATACGCGCGTACTCCTGCGCCAAGCCGGCGCCGACGTCCAGCGTGACGGAGGTAACGGCGGGCCCTGGAAGGCGGCGTTACGGTCTTCTCATCGCAAAGACGCGATGAACCGATTGACCAGGGAGCACGAGATGACAAAGTTCATGAGCCTGATCGCCGCCGCCGCCGTGTTCTGCCCGGTCGCGATCACAGTTTTGAACCAAGCCGCGCAGATCGTCGCCTAAGAGTGCGACTCGCGTAGGCGAGGGGGAAGGGCGCGGAGAAATCCGCGCCCTTTATTCTTGCACCCGCCAGCCGTGAGCCCCCTGTGAAAGCCGCGCCGCAAGCGCCGGCAGCGCCGCCTCAAGCGTCTGCCGCAGGCCGAACGGGGGATTGATCAGCAGCACGCTTGAGCCGTTTAGCCTGCCTTCCAGGCGCACTGTATCGACCCATAAGTCCGCGCGGAGCAACTGGCGCGCGCCCTGAGCGCGGGCTTCGGCGTCGGCGGCGGCCAGAGCGCTCTCGCTCTTCAGCGGCCGCCACCAAAGATACATGCCGTGGCCGAAGCGCTTCAGCGCGGCGCCGAAGGCGCGGGCGGCGGTCTCCAATTCGTCAGGCGCCTCATAGGGCGGGTCGATCAGCACAAGGCCGCGCTTCTGCGGCGAGGGCAACAGCGCCGTCAGCGCCTGCCAACCATCGCGATGGTGCACCTGCACATTTCCCACGCGCGGCAGCGCTCGGCGCAGTTTGTCGTGATCTTCCGCATGCAGCTCGCACGCCATCAGCACGTCGTCAGGGCGCAAGGCTTGGGTGACGAGAACGGGTGAGCCAGGATAGGTGCGCAGCGCGCCATCCTCGTTGAACCGCTGCACGGCTTCGACGTAACGCTGAATCAGCGCCGGCGCTTCCGGCCAATCCCACACGCGCGCGACGCCGCCTTGCCATTCCGGACTGCGCAGCGCTTCGTCGCCCAATAGATCGTAGAAACCGCGCCCGGCATGGGTGTCCAACACCGCAAACGGCGCGGACTTGCGCTTTAGCGCGTCGAGGCAAAACAGCAGCACCGCGTGCTTCAGCACATCGGCGTGGTTTCCGGCATGGAAGGCGTGGCGATAGTTCACCGCGAGGGCCTAGCCGCGATCCGCGCGCGGCGCCAGATAAGCCTCATGACCAGCCCCTTTCGCGATAACGCCGCCCACCACCGTTACGAGATCGATCACGCGGGCGGGCCCTCCTTCGCCACGTACCGCGATGGCCAGGGTGTGCGCGCCATCTTGCATGTGGAAACGCCCGCCGCGGCCCGTGGGCAAGGCCATGCGGCAAAGCTGATGGAAGCGCTGGTCGCGGATGCGCGCGCACGTCAAATGAAGCTCACGCCCATCTGCGGCTATGCGGCGGCATGGTTTCGCCGCAACCCCGCCGCGCGGGACGTATTGGCATAGGCGCCTTCAGTTGATGACGGCGCCGGCGGTCACAGCCATCCCATCGCCAGCACGCCGAGAAGCACGGCCCCGAAGACGATGCGATACCAAGCAAACGGCCCAAAGCCGACGCGCGTCACAAAATTCAGGAACGGCTTCACCACCAAAGCCGCCGACAGGAACGCGAACACAAAGCCCACGCCGATCTCGACCGCGCGGTCTGCGGTCAAGTGATCCTTCACCTGCATGAAATCATAGACAAACGCCGCCACCATCGTCGGCATCGCCAGAAAGAAGGAAAACTCCGCGGCGGCGCGCCGGTCCAGCCCCAGCACCAACCCGCCGAAGATGGTCGCGCCCGAGCGCGATACGCCAGGAATTAGCGCCAAGGTCTGAAACACGCCCACGCCGATGGCGCGTCCAATCGGCGTATCGGCGGCGTCCTTGACCTCTACTTTCGGCTTCCAGCGTTCAATCGCCAGCATGGCGAAGCCGCCGAGGATCAGCGCCCAGGCGATGATGTCGAGCCGATGATAAAGCTCGTCCTTCACGAACTGCGCCGAGACGATCCCCAGCGCCACCGCCGGCAGGAACGCCAGGAACAGCATTAGGGCGAAGCGCCGCGCTTCCGGCTTGGTGGGCAGGCCCAGCGTCACATCGATGATCCGCTGCCGGTAGAGCCACATCACCGCCAGGATCGAGCCCAGCTGGATCATCACGGTAAATACGCCGCCGGGGTCGTCGTAGCCGATGGCGCGGCCGAAAATCAGCAAGTGCCCGGTGGAGGACACCGGCAAGAACTCGGTGAGCCCCTGGAGCACGCCCAGCACGGCGGCGCGAACGAGATCCATCATATCCAAGCTAGAACGCCCCCAAAATGAGCCGCCGCGACCATGAAGTGCGTCGCCAGTGGGCGAAAGTGCGAAAATCGGGCCGAAATGCTGCCTAAAGGCACAATATTCCTTGATCCCCGCTTGAATCGCTGCGTAAAGCAATAATCTCCCGCAGATTGCGCCGATTGGAGAGCGTTCGTGGCTGAGCGCATGCAGAAGTTTGTGTCTCTGGACCAGGCAGGCCCAGAAAAGCGCCCAGCGGCTGAGAGGGCGGGGGATTTCCACGAGATCCACCGCGCCTTCATCGCCGATAAAGCGGCCGCGCAAGCTTCTCGCTGCGCCCAGTGCGGCGTGCCGTTCTGCCAAACCGGCTGCCCGCTGCAGAACAATATTCCCGACTGGCTGCGCCTGACCTCCGAAGGCCGCCTGCGCGAAGCCTACGAAGTGTCCGCGGCCACCAATTCAATGCCGGAAGTGTGCGGCCGCATCTGCCCGCAGGATCGCCTCTGCGAAGGCGCCTGCGTGATCGAACAATCCACGCACGGATCGGTCACCATCGGGGCGGTGGAAAAATACCTGACCGACACCGCTTGGCGGGAAGGTTGGGTGGCGCCGATCGCTCCGCGCGCGGAGCTGGCGCAAAGCGTTGGCATCGTCGGCGCCGGTCCGGCAGGCCTCGCCGCCGCCGAGCGCCTACGCCAGCGCGGCTACCAAGTGACGGTTTACGATCGCCATGATCGCATTGGCGGGCTGCTCGTGTATGGCATCCCCAATTTCAAGCTTGAGAAAGAGGTCGTCGAGCGGCGCGCGCAGCGTCTGATCGAAGGCGGCGTAAAGTTCGTGCTGAACTGCAATATCGGCGAAACCATCAGCTTTGATGAGCTTCGCCAGCGCCACGATTCCATTCTAATCGCCACTGGCGTTTATAAAGCCAAGCCGCTCAACGCGCCGAATGAGCAGGCGGTGGTGAAGGCGCTTGATTTTCTCATCGCCGCAAACCGGGTGGGCCTGGGCGATGACGTGCCGGAGTTCAGTTCGGGCGCGCTCAACGCGGCGGGGCGGCGCGTCGTCGTCATCGGCGGCGGAGATACGGCGATGGATTGCGTCCGCACTGCGCGCCGCCAGGGCGCCAAGAGCGTCACCTGCCTTTACCGGCGCGATCGCGCCAACATGCCAGGCTCTCAGCGCGAGGTGGGGTATGCGGAAGAGGAGGGCGTCGCGTTCGATTTCCTCGCCGCGCCGAAATCAGTGCGCGCGGGCAAGCAGCCGGGCGTCAAAGCCGTGCGCATGCACCTGGGCGCGCCGGACGCTTCAGGCCGCCAGTCGCCCGAAGAAACGCCCGATAGCGAATTTACCGTGCCTGGCGATCTCATCATCGCCGCGCTCGGTTTCGATCCCGAGGACTTGCAAGAGGACTGGGACGCCCCAGAGCTCAAAGTGTCCCGCTGGGGCACGCTCACCGTCGACCCAGCCTTCGCCACCTCGCTGCCGGGCGTGTACGCGGCCGGTGATATTGTGCGCGGCGCTTCCTTGGTCGTTTGGGCCATCAAAGAGGGCCGCGACGCGGCCGACTCCATCCATGCTTTTCTCAAAGATCGCGCCCATACTGCGCGCGTAGCGGCGGAATAGAACTCACATGAGCGAGCGGACTCCTCCCTCGCCCCCGAGGGGGGCGGCGCCGGCAGCGGACGAAGCCTATGCGCGCTACCAGCGTGAGCGCGCCCGGCTTGATCGCGATGGCCTCTATCGCGCCGAACATGAGCGCGACGCGTGTGGCGTCGGTCTGGTCGCTGCGATTGACGGCAAGCCGCGCCGCGACGTGGTCACGCTGGCGATCGCCGCGCTCAAGGCCGTGTGGCACCGCGGCGCCGTGGATGCCGACGGCAAAACCGGCGACGGCGCGGGCATACTGATCGAATCCCCGCAGGACTTCTTCCGCGAAGCCGTCACCCGCACCGGCCACACGCCCAAGCCTGGGCCAGTTTTCGTGGGTCAGATTTTTCTGCCGCGGCTTGATCTTGGCGCGCAGGAGCGCGCGCGCGTGATCGTGGAAAGCGAAATCATCCGCGCCGGCTTCGTGCTCTATGGTTGGCGGCAAGTGCCGGTCGATATCACCCAGATCGGTGAGAAGGCGAACGCCACGCGGCCTGAAATCGAGCAAGTGCTGTTCTACGATCCGCAGACGCGCGAGGGCGAAATCGTCGATCGCGACCTCTTCATCTGCCGCCGGCGTATCGAGAAGCGCGCTCTCGCGTCCAACATTCCCTAGCTTTACGTCTGCTCGCTCTCGGCCAAGCGGCTGATCTACAAGGGCATGTTCCTGGCCGAGCAGATCGATGTATTCTATCCGGATTTGAAGGATGCGCGTTTCGTTTCCAGCGTCGCGATCTATCACCAGCGCTATTCCACCAACACCTTCCCGCAATGGCGGTTGGCGCAGCCCTTCCGCATGCTCGCCCACAATGGCGAGATCAACACGCTCAAGGGCAATGTGAATTGGATGAAGAGCCATGAGATCCGCATGGCTTCGGAGGCGTTCGGCGATTCTGGCGATGACGTGAAGCCGATCGTGCAGCCTTCGGGCTCGGATTCCGCCGCGCTTGACAACGTATTCGAGGTGCTCGTCCGCGCTGGCCGCAGCGCGCCGATGGCGAAGACGCTGCTGGTGCCTGAAGCCTGGGCGAAGTCCAAGACCATGAAGCCGGCGCATCGTGCGCTTTACGCCTATTCCAACGCCGTGATGGAGCCTTGGGACGGCCCGGCCGCGCTCGCCTTGTTCGATGGACGCTGGGCGGTTGCTGGGCTGGATCGCAACGGGTTGCGCCCGCTGCGCTACGCGCTCACGGAAGATGGATTGCTGGCCGTCGGTTCGGAAACCGGCATGTGCCCGCTTGATGATAGCCGCATTCTGGAGCGCGGGCGCATTGGCGCAGGCCAGATGATCGCCGTGGATACCCAAGAAGGGCGGCTTTATCACCACGAAGAAATGGTGGATCTGCTCGCCGCGCAGCATCCCTACGGCGCTTGGCTCGAGAACGTAATCGATCTAGATCGCAAGCTTGAAGGTGCGGAGCCGCGTCTCTTCGCCGAACGCGGCGAGCTGCTGCGCCGCCAAGCCGCGGCCGGCTTCACGCTGGAAGATATGGAGCTCTTGCTCGCGCCCATGATGGAGGAGGGCAAGGAAGCCATCGGCTCGATGGGCGATGATGCGCCGCTTGCTGTGCTCTCGGAGCAGAACCGGCCGCTCTCGCACTACTTCCGGCAAAACTTCAGCCAGGTCACCAATCCCCCGATCGATCCTCTGCGCGAAGGCCGGGTGATGAGTCTCGCCACGCGGTTCAAGAACCTGGGCAACATTCTCGCCCAGGATGAAACGCAGGCGAACGTGTATGTGCTCTCCAGCCCCATCCTCACCAATGGCATGTATGCGCGGCTGGTGAAGGAATTGGGCGAAGAAGTCGCAGTGATTGACTGCACCTTCGATGCGCCCGCGCCTGGTGAGGAGCCAGGCCCGGCGCTTCGCGCTGCGCTCAACCGCATCCGCGCCGAAGCCCAGCAGGCGGTCGCCTTCAACAACCGCACTCACATCGTGCTCACCGATGAGCGCCAATCCGCCACGCGCATCGCTTGCCCGATGATTCTCGTCACCAGCGGCGTGCACGCGCACTTGACCGCCAAAGGCCTGCGCACCTTCTGCTCGCTCTCCGTGCGCGCGGCCGAGTGCCTTGATCCGCATTATGCTGCGGTGCTGATTGGGTGCGGCGCAACCACCGTGAACCCTTATTTGGCGCTGGATTGCGCCGGTGATCGCGCTGAGCGCGGCCTTGCCGGCGCGCTCACGCGCGAACAGGCGGCGGCGAATTATCGCGCCGCCATCGAGGCTGGTCTGTTCAAGATCATCTCCAAGATGGGCATCTCGGTGATCTCGTCCTATCGCGGCGGCTTGAACTTCGAGGCTATCGGCCTCTCTCGCGCTCTGGTCGATGAGTTCTTTCCCGGGCTCACCAGCCGCATCTCCGGCATCGGCCTCGCTGGGATCGCCATCGAAGCCGCTGAGCAGCACGAGCGGGCGTGGGATGAAACGCTCGTCGCGCTGCCGGTCGGCGGGTTTTATCGTTATCGCGCCGGCGCTGAACGCCATGCGCTTGAGGCTGAAAGCATCCATCAGCTGCAGCGCGCCTGCGATACCGGCGACTATGCCGCCTACAAGAAATATTCCGCCAAAGTGCGCGATCGCCGCCTGCGCGAGCCCATTCAGCTGCGCGATCTGCTTGAGGTGCGCGAGGAGCACATCAACCCCACGCCGCTTTCAGAAGTGGAAAGCGTCAACGAAATCCGCCGCCGCTTTGTGACGCCAGGCATGAGCCTCGGCGCGCTCGGCCCGGAGGCTCACGGCGCGCTCAATATCGCCATGAACCGCATCGGCGCGCGCTCCGTTTCGGGCGAAGGCGGGGAAATCCCGGAGCGCTACACGCCGCTGCCGAATGGCGATGATGCAAATTCCGCCGTGAAGCAGATCGCCTCCGGCCGCTTTGGCGTCACGGCTGAATATTTGAACGCGTGCCGCGAAATCGAGATCAAGGTGGCGCAAGGCGCCAAGCCGGGCGAAGGCGGTCAACTGCCTGGATTCAAAGTCACGGAATTGATCGCGCGCCTGCGTCACGCCACGCCCGGAGTGTCGCTGATCAGCCCGCCGCCGCACCACGACATCTACTCGATCGAAGATCTCGCGCAGCTGATCTACGATCTGAAGCAGATCAACCCTGTCGCGCGCGTGTGCGTGAAGCTGGTGGCGCAATCGGGCATCGGCGCGGTCGCTGCCGGCGTCGCCAAGGCGGGCGCCGACACCATCCTCATCTCCGGCCATGTCGGCGGCACCGGCGCCAGTCCGCAAACCTCGATCAAATATGCCGGCATCCCGTGGGAAATGGGGCTGGCGGAAGCGCACCAAACGCTGATGCTCAACAATCTGCGCCATCGCGTGCGCCTGCGCACAGACGGCGGCATCCGCACCGGGCGCGATGTTGTCGTCGCCGCCATCCTCGGCGCGGAAGAGTTTGGTGTTGGCACTGCGGCGCTGGTGGCGATGGGGTGCCTCATGGTGCGCCAGTGCCATTCCAACACCTGTCCAGTCGGCGTGTGCACCCAGGATGAAGCGCTGCGCGCTAAGTTTACCGGCACGCCCGAGAAGGTCGTGCATCTGATGAGCTTCATCGCCGAAGAGGTGCGCGAAATTCTCGCTTTGGTGGGCTTCCGCCGTCTCGAGGAGATTATCGGCCGCACCGATCTGATCGAGCAGATCAGCCGCGGCGCCGAACATCTCGACGATCTCGATCTGAATCCTCTGCTGGTGCGTGTCGATAGCCCGTATCCGCCGTTCTGCGCGGAGAAGACGCGAAACGAGCCGCCGCCCTCGCTCGATCACGAATTCCTCGCCAACGCGGCTGGTTTCTTCGAGCGCGGCGAGAAGCGTCAGCTTGATTTCGCCGTACGCAACACCAGCCGCGCCATCGGCGCGCGGGCTTCCGCGCATGTGGTGCGCGCGGGCATGAAAGGGCTGCGCGAAGATCAGCTCAGCGTGAACCTGCGCGGCTCGTGCGGGCAGAGCTTGGGCGCGTTTTTGGTGCAAGGCATCGCCCTCGATGTGACCGGCGATGCGAACGATTATGTCGGCAAGGGCCTTTCCGGCGGTCTCATCACCTTGCGGCCGCCGCCCAACGAGCCCACTGGCGCCATCATCGGCAACACTTGCCTCTATGGCGCCACCAGCGGCAAGCTTTTCGCCGCAGGGCTGGCGGGGGAGCGTTTCGCCGTGCGCAATTCCGGCGCCGTCACGGTGGTCGAAGGCGCGGGCGCAAACGCCTGCGAATACATGACGGGCGGCGCCGCCATCATCCTCGGCGCCGTAGGCGAAAACTTCGGCGCCGGCATGACGGGCGGCATGGCCTTTGTGTACGACGCCGACGAAAGCTTCGAGGCTATGGCCAACGGCGACACCATCGTCTGGTCACGCCTCGCGTCGCGCTATTGGGAAGGCGTGCTGAAAGACCTGATCGCCGAGCATGTTCAGCGCACCGGTTCGCCGCGTGGGCGCGAGCTCTTGCAGAATTGGAGCGCCGCGCGTCAACGCTTCTGGCAAATTTGCCCGAAGGAGATGCTCCCGCGCCTGAAGCACGCGCTGTCCGATGCTGAAGCGGTTGCGGCGGAGTGAACGCCAACGTCGCGCTCATCTATGCTGCGGCGGCGCTCGCTGAAATCGCTGGCTGCTTTGCGTTCTGGGCCTGGGCCCGACTCGGCAAGTCCGTGCTCTGGCTGGCGCCGGGCATGCTGGCGCTGGCGGGGTTCGCGTGGCTTTTGACGCTTGTGCCCGTGGCCGCCGCGGGGCGAGCCTACGCCGCCTACGGGGGCGTTTACATTGGCGCTTCACTTCTCTGGTTGTGGGCGGTTGAAGGCCTCAGGCCCGATCGTTGGGACATGACAGGCGCTGCGGTGTGCATGGCGGGCGCGGCGATTATTCTGTTTGCGCCGCGCCCCGGCTAGCGCTCAGCCGATCACCACGATGCGGCCGAGCTCGCTATTGCCGCCCGCCGGGCGCAAGTTCTGAAACCGCACCGGCAAGCTCCGCGAGGTGAATGGGTCCGGCCCGGAATTCAGCTGATAGTGCAGATGAACGGCCGCACTGTCGCCGGTGTCGCCCACTTCGCCAAGCACTTGCCCCTGGCTGACGCGCTGGCCCACCGCAACCCGCACTGAACCAGCGCGCAGGTGCGCATAAGAAGAATACTCCACCACGCCGTCTTGCTCGTGGCGGATCACGACCAGGTTGCCCGCCGCCGCCCGCCGGAAATCGCGCGCCATGCGCGCTTGCACGTAGCGTCCGATGCGTTCGCGGGCCGCAGCTGAGCTTTCACCCAGCCGGCGCAGCATCGCCGCGCGATCCTGCACCTCATCGGCCACGACAGCCACGACTTCGCCCTCCGCTGTCGCCATCACGGGCGCGCCGTAGCCGAACGCGTTCTCCGCCT
>JAEUMU010000148.1 GCA_016791325.1 Hyphomonadaceae bacterium | reverse complement strand
GGCGGGCTTAGCGTGTCGGCCCGCCGGCGAGATCGTCGCCACGATATTCGGGCGTGGGCGGTAAGGAAGCGGCGTAACTTTGCACCCCACGCGGCGCCAGCACCTGCATGAAGGAAACGACGCGGCGCACGCCCGGCGTGGAGGCGGCTATTTCAGCGGCGCGTTGCAGTTCGTGATCGCTGCGCGCTGTGCCCATCAGATAAACGTTGCCGCTGTAGGTTTCGATATTGATGTTGACGGCGCGCACCGCATTGCTGGCGGCGAAGCGCGTGCGGATCTGCGCGGTGATCAGCTCATCCTGCGCGCTGCGCGCCAAGCTCGACGGCGGCCCGACGACGATTTCGTTGTAAACTGTGTGCACGCTGGCGACGCTGCGCGCGACCATTTCCGCGGTTTGGCGATGCTGTTCGCTGGGCGCGGGGCCGGAAAGCAAGAGCGCCCCGTTGGCGACCTCGACATCGACCTCGGCGTATCCGGCGCGATCGGTGGCGAGCAGACGCATCTTCACCTCCTGCGAGGCGGTGGCGTCATCGATGCCCTGGCCGATGGTGCGATCCTGCACGGCCATCAAGCCCACGCCCGCAGCGCCCACGGCGGCGGCGGCCATGCAGCCAGTTACTGACGAAGCGGCCGCCATCGCGGCAGCGATAACAAACAGTTTACGCATCATGCTGGCCATGATGGCGAAACATCGTTTCGCGCCGCTTAACGATGGCCGCGCTCACGCGCCCAGGCGCTCGTAAAACCAAGCTGCGCGTTGATGTTTCGGCAACAATCCGGCGCCGACGATGATGAAATCGAAGCGAATTGGCGCGCGCTGCAGCCGCCAGCGAGCGGCCAAGGTTTGCGCGGCGCGCGCGATGCGCCCCTGCGCGCGCGGGGTGATGGCGAAAATGGCGGCGTCGATGCTGCGCCGCGCCTTTACCTCCACAATCACCAGAACGCCGCGCTTCCACGCCGCGAGATCAACCTCACCGTAGGGGGTGCGCAGGCGATGGCCCAGCACGCGATAGCCCTTGAGCATGAGCCACGCCATGGCGACCCATTCGGCCCGGCGCCCGCGCCGCTCGGCCGCGCGGCGTGTCACGCCTTAAGCTCCAGCGCGCGCGCGTAGGCGCGCTTGCGCGGCACGCCCAGGGTTTGCGCGGCTTCGTGTGCGGCGTCCTTTACGCCGCTTCGTTCGAGCGCTTGGCGCAGGAACGCATCGAGCGCCTCATCGCTGATCTCCCCTTTCTCGGGCGGGCTGACAACGACGACAATTTCGCCTTTCGGCGGGCCGGCGGCGGCGTAGTGCGCGGCAAGCGCGCTGAGCGGCGCGCGGCGGGTCTCTTCAAACAATTTCGTCAGTTCGCGCGCGACGGCGGCTTCGCGCGCGCCCAAGTGCGCGGCCATGTCCGCCAGGGAGTCGGCGAGGCGCGGGCCGCTCTCGTAAAACACCAGCGTGGCGTCAATAGCGGCGAGCTCATCCAACGCCTCGCGGCGCGCGGCGGACTTGGCCGGGAGAAAGCCGGCGAAATAGAACCGGTCCGTGGGCAGGCCGGCTGTGACGAGCGCGGCCAGCAGAGCCGAGGCGCCGGGGATGGGGTAAATGCGGTGGCCGGCGGCGATTGCAGCCCGCGCGAGCTTGTATCCCGGATCCGAAATCATTGGCGTGCCGGCGTCGGAAATCAGGGCGACGCGCGCACCCTGCGCCAGCGCGGCCAGAATTTCTGCGCGCGCCTGCTCTGCATTGTGCTCGTGATACGCGGAAAGCCGGGGCTTGAGGCCATAAGCGTCCAGCAATTTGCGGGCGACGCGAGTATCCTCGGCATAGACGCGATCCGCACCGCCTAGCACGTCGAGCGCGCGAAAGGTGATGTCGCGCAGGTTCCCAATCGGCGTGGCGACCACATAAAGGCCCGCTTCCAACGGTGGACTGGGCTGGCGGGCGCCGATACCGTCCGCCGCGGATTCTCCGGGATCTGAGGAAGGATTGCTCATGGTGTCCCGTCGATCATCGGCCCGCGCGGCCGGCTTTCCAAGCGCCAAGACGGCGGCGGCGCTCGGCTTGGCGGCGCTGATGGCGGCGTGCGCCACGCCGGGAGTGAGCCCAGCGCCCGGCCCGGGCCCCGCCGTCGGGCCCACGACTCCGCCCGAAGCGCAGGTGCAAACACGCGAAGGCGTGACGCCGCCGTTCATGCGCGGGCGCCCGATTGTGCGCGTGGGGCTGCTGCTGCCGTTTACGCTGCGGCCTCAGGATGCGGCCGCGCTTTATAGCGCCGCCGAACTCGCCCTGTTTGATCACGGCAATCAGAACACGTTGCTGATCCCGCGCGACGCGGGCAGCGATGAAGCCTCCGCCGCGGCGGCGGCGCGCGCGCTAGTGGCGGATGGAGCGGACATCATCATCGGCCCGGTGCTGCGCGAAGGCGTGGCCGGGGCGGGCGCAACCGCGCGTCCGCGCAACATCCCGGTGATCGGCTTCTCTTCCGACCGCACGGTGGCCGGCAACGGCGTTTACCTGCTGAGCTTCCAGCTTGAAGATGAGATCGCACGCATCGTTTCCTACGCTGCGAGCCAGAACATCCGCACCATCGCCCTGCTGGCGCCTTCGAATGAGTATGGCCGGCGCGTGGAAAGCGCTTTGCGCGCGCAAGCGCAGGCTTACGGCGTCACCGTGGGGGCTGCGCGGCTCTATAACCGCTCCGACAGCGAGGCGGGCGCGGCGGCGGCGGCGCTGGCGCAAACCCTGCGCACACAACCGGCGCAGGCAGTGCTGATCGCGGAAAGCGGCGGGCCGCTGCGGGCGATCGGCGTTGCGCTCGTGCAAGCGGGCGTGACGCAGCAGCAAACCCGCTTCATCGGCACCAGCGCCTGGCTGGGCGATGCGCAACGCGAGCCGACGCTGGCGGGCGGCTGGTATGTCTCGCCCGATCCCAACGCGCGCACATCCTTCGAGGAACGCTACCAGCGCGCCTATTCGCGCGAGCCGACACGGCTGGCGAGCTTGGCCTATGACGCGGTGGCGATCGCGGCGCGGCTTTCAGCCGACGCTGGATCGCAAGGCCTGACGCGCGGGGCGATCGAAAACAATGAAGGTTTCGCGGGCGCCGACGGGCTTTTCCGCTTCCGCAGCGACGGCGCCATCGAGCGCGGGCTGGCGATCATCGAAGTGGGCGCGAACAGCGTGAACGTGCGCGATCCCGCGCCAGCGCGCTTCAGCCGTTCCGGCAGCTAAACGGCGAGTTCAGCCGCGATACGGTTGGCGAGCACACGCCCGGCGCGCGTGAGGCGCGCGCGGCCTTGCGCTTGGATCAGCAGGCCCTGCTGCTCAAGCCAGCGCAGCGCATTGGGGTCCACCGCGCGCCCTCGCAATGCGGCGATCCGTGCGAGATCAACCCCCTCCTCCACCCGCAAGCCCATCAGCAGCATTTCATCTCCGGCCTCTTCGCCCGTGAGTTTCGTTTCGGTGATCCAGCCAACGCCTTGTTCACGCATGGCCTCGATATAATCGGCAGGCCGGCGTTGCGCTTCGAAGGCGAGCCGCGCGCCCCGATGCGTGATGCGCCCATGCGCGCCGGGGCCGACGCCGATCCAATCGCCGCTGCGCCAGTAGATCAGATTGTGCGCGGAGCGCGCGGCCGCGCTGCGGGCGTGGTTGGAGATTTCATAGGCGGGAAAGCCGGCGGCTTCGCACAGCTCTTGCGTGGCTTCGTAGAGCTCGGCGGCGGCATCGTTATCCGGGGCGATGAGCTGGCCGCGGGCGGCCCGGCGGGCGAACGCAGTGCGTGGCTCGATCGTGAGCTGGTAGAGCGAAAGATGCTCAACCGGCAGCGCCAACGCCTGCTGCAATTCAGCGCGCCATGCGCCAACACTCTGCCCTTCTCGCGCGTAGATGAGATCGGCCGAAACCCGCCGCCCTGTTGCAGCCGCGGCTTCAACGGCGCGCAAGGCGCTTTGCACATCGTGCTTGCGCCCCAAAGCCTTCAACGCGGACTCCTCCAGCGCCTGCAGGCCGATGGAAAAGCGGTTGACGCCGGCGGCGGCATGTTCGGCGAACAGCGCTGCGTCTTCGGGATTGGCTTCGAGCGTAATTTCACAATCGGACGCCAAGGGGAAAGCGCGCGCAGCTGCTTCAATCAAGCCTTCGATCTCACCGCCACGCAGCAGAGAAGGCGTGCCCCCTCCGATGAAGAGGCTCTGCACCTCGCGCGCGCCGAAACGGGCGGCGTGGGCTTCGATGTCGGCGGCGATCGCAGCGAGCAGCGGCGCGGACTCACGTCCGCGCGCGCGATAAACGTTGAAATCGCAATACGGGCAGATGGCGCTGCAATAGGGCCAGTGAACGTAAACGCCAAAGCCGCTCACGAAAGCGCCGCGAGAAATTTTTCAAAGGCGCGCGCGCGATGGGTTAGCGGCAGAATTTCTTCGTGGCTCATTTCGCCGAACGTACCCGAATGGCCTTGCGGCTCAAACATGGGATCGAAGCCGAAGCCCTTATCACCTCGCGGCGGCCACACCACGCGCCCGCGCGCTTCGCCTTCAAACACTTGAACCGCGCCGTCGGGCTGCGCCAGCGCCAGCGCGCACACAAAGCGTGCAGAAGGATGGGCGCCCTGACGCTGTTGCAGTTCGGCGTGAACGCGCGCCATGGCGGCGGCGAAATCCTTCGCCTCCCCCGCCCAACGGGCGGAATAGACGCCCGGCGCGCCATTGAGCGCAAACACCTCTAGCCCGGAATCGTCGGAGAGCGCCGGCATGCCTGACGCTTGCGCCGCCGCGCGCGCCTTCAGGACGGCGTTGCCGGCGAAGGTGGTTTCGGTTTCCTCCGGCTCCGGCAAGCCCAGCGAGGCAGCCGAAACCGCCTCGACGCCCAAGGGCGCCAGCAAGGCCGCGATTTCCCGCACCTTGCCCGCATTGTGGCTGGCGACAACGAGACGGCCGGAGAATTTGAGCATGGCCACCTCTTGTTTGACGGCGGGCGGCCGGGTCTATATCGTTTATCAATAAAGTCCGAATACTAACCAAGGCAAAGGCAGGATCCCGCCCATGAAGGCGCTTGGCAGAGGTTCGATTGCATCCGTGGTCCGCGTTGGGCTGCAGGTAACGTGGGTGCTGCTGTGGGTGGCGGCGGGCGCCCTAGTTCTGGGCGCATTTGGCTATGGGCTGCTGCTCTGGCTGGTCAACACTGGCGCGGTGGACGCCACCATCCTTTCCGGCGGCGGCGGCCACATCCGCATGGGCGACGACGGCAGCACCTTCCACCTGACCTATGACAACCCGGCCGGCATCACCTGGCCTGTGGCTGTTCCTGCCTTTCTCATCGGCGCCGTCGCCATCACGGGGGCGCTGATCATCGTGTGGCGGCTGCGCAAGCTGTTCGACAGCTTCTCTTCCGGCGAGCCGTTCCGGCGCGAGAACGCCCAGCACCTGCGCGTGATCTGGATCACGATGCTGGGAATCGAACTGGCGCGCTACGCGCTGCTGGCTTTGACCGGCTTGCTGCTGGTGAATTTCGGCCATCCGCACATGGACGCCAATTATCAGATCAACATCGACCTCTCCACTTGGGGCGCGATTCTGATCCTGATCGTTTTGGCCGAAGTGTTTCGCGAAGGCGCGCGCCTGAAAGAAGAGCAGGAGCTCACGATCTGATGGCGATCCGCGTCACCCTTGACCGCATTCTGCTGGAACGGCGCATGTCGCTCACCGAGTTGAGCGAGAGAGTCGGCGTAACGCTAGCGAACCTCTCGATCCTGAAGACGGGTAAGGCCAAGGCGATTCGCTTCTCCACGCTCAATGCGCTTTGCCGCGTGCTGGATTGCCAGCCCGGCGAGTTGCTGGCGTATGAGCCCGGCGGCGACGACGAAGCGCCGGAGGACGAAGGCGCCGGCGATTAGCGCCTACTTGCCTTTCAGCAGAGCGCGGCGGCGTTCGAGAAAGGCGCCATAGGCGCCATCGAGCAGGCCCTGACCGCTGGCGAGTTGGGTGACAGCGGGATCGCCGCCATCGGGCTCAAGCTCGATCACGGCCGGGCCGCCTTCCGCGAGCGCTATATCCCAGCCTGTCAGCATCAGTTGCGGGACGCTGCGCGCCGCGTTCAGCGCGAGCGCACAAAGCTCGGG
>JAEUMU010000135.1 GCA_016791325.1 Hyphomonadaceae bacterium | reverse complement strand
GGATACTGGCGAATATCCTGTTGCGCTCGACGCCGCACTGGACGACATGATTGCACGCTGTCGCGCACTTAAGCTGCGCGCGCCCGCTTCGGCGAAGCAAACGCGGAGTCAAGTCTCGGCCATGCTCGCGTCGAAAACGGTGACGTCGTACTACTCGGCCACGCGCCGGCAATGGTTCGCTGTATGAAGAAGCTACGCGTCCTGGCGGTTTGTCATCCCGAACAGCTCCCGCCGGATAGTCTCGAAGGCCTCAGCGACAAAGAAAAATTCGCCTGCAAAACGGAATGGGACGTCTTCAGCACCATTCGCGCCAACGGCCACGAATTGCGCGCCCTCGGCGTGCAGCACGAACTGGCGCCGCTGCGCGAGGAGATCGAAGGCTGGAAGCCCGACATCGTCTTCAATTTGCTCGATGAATTCCATGGCGAGACGCTCTATTGCCAGAACGTCGCCAGCTTTCTGGAATTGCTGCGCGTGCCCTACACCGGCTGCAATCCGCGCGGCATGGTGCTGTCGCAGGGCAAGGATCTCTCCAAGAAGCTGCTCAAGTATCATCGCATTCCAGTGCCGGGTTTCGTCGTCTTCCCGTGGGGGCGCAAGGTGAAGGGCCCCGGACGGCTGCGCTATCCGCTGATCGTCAAAAGCACCACCGAAGACGCCTCGCTCGGCATCTCGCAGGCTTCGGTGGTCTATACTGATGAAAAGTTGGCGGAGCGCGTCGCCTTCATCCATGACAATTTCGGCACCGCCGCCATCGCTGAACAATACATCGATGGGCGCGAGATTTATGTCGGCGTCGTCGGCACGTCCGATCGCCTCACTGCGCTGCCGATCTGGGAGCTGCGCTTCACCGGGCTTCCCCCTGGGGCGCTGCCGATCGCCACCGAGAAGATCAAGCACAACCTGGATTATCAGATCAAACGCGGCGTGGTGGATGGGCCCGCGCTGGATCTTGCGCCAAATCTCGCCGCGCGCATCCAAGACATGGTCAAGCGCATCTGCCGTATCCTGGAGATGGACGGCTACGCGCGCATCGATCTGCGCCTCACCGCCGATGGCACGCCATATTTCATCGAAGCCAATCCCAATCCGGAAATCGCCTCCAGCGAGGAGCTCGCGCAATCGGCGCTGCATGCCGGCATCAGCTATAGTGAGTTGATCGATCGTCTCCTGTCGCTCGGCCTGCGCCGCGCCGGCGCCTACGAGAACGGCGGCTAGCACCAGCGCTCCAGCGCGCGCTCGATGCCAATGGCGGCTAGAAAATCCTCGTCATGGCTCGCGGCCAGCACCGCGCCGTCATAGCCAGCCAGCGCCGCCTCGATCGCCGCCACCGAGTCCAGGTCCAAATGATTGGTCGGCTCGTCCAGAATCAGCAGGTGCGGCGGCGCGGCGCTGAACAGCACACACGCCAGCGCCGCGCGCAACCGCTCCCCGCCGCTCAGCTCATCAGCACGCTTCAGCGCCGCGCGGTTGCGGAACAAGAAGCGCGCCAGCGCTTCGTGCGCGACATGCGTGTTGGCCTCAGGATTGAGCCGCAGGTAATTGTCAACCAGCGTTTCGCTTCCGCATAGCATCGCCGCGCGCTGATCGAGCACCGCAGACCGCGCCCAGCGCACAACGCGCCCGCTCTGCGGCGCAATCGCCCCGCTCGCCAGCCCTATCAGCGTGGATTTCCCCGCGCCATTGCGCCCGCGCAGCGCCACGCGCTCCGGCCCCCGCATCTCGAACGAGAAATCGCGCACGATTGGCTCCCCGTCCGGCCAGGCGAACGTCACGCGCTCAAACGCCAGTACGCCCTTGCCCGCATGCAGGCCGCTTGACGGCAGAGCAAAGGCTAGGCGTCGCGCTTTCTCGACCGCCGCCTGCGCTTCCGCCAGCCGCGCCTGCGCCGCCTCGCGCTGGCGCTCAGCCAGCACACTGCCGCGCCCAGCGGATTTCTCCGCCTGATCTGCGCGCGCATCGAGCAGGATTTTCGGCATGTCCCCGCGCGCGCGGCTCTTCTTGCCCGCCGCGTCGCGCTTCACCTTACGCTCGGCGGCGACTTGGATTTTGCGTTCCGTTAAGTCGGCCTCGCGCTCTGCGCGCTCTAGCGTGCGCGCGGCGTTGGCGCGCTCTTCCGACTTGCGCGCTTCGTAGAGATCGTAGCCGCCGCCATAGACGCGCGCACCGAGTTCGGAAAGTTCGACCATGCGGTCCATCTCGCGCAGCAGCGCGCGATCATGGCTGATCACCAATGCGCCGCCGCGCCATTCCGCCAACAGCGCGCGCACCGCCTCGCGCCCGTCCGCATCGAGATTGTTGGTCGGCTCGTCGAGGATGATGAAATCTGGCTCGGCGATGAGCAGCCCCGCCAGCGCCGCGCGCGTTGCCTGGCCGCCGCTGAGCGAAGCCGCAGGCCGCTCCAGCGCCAAGCCTGCAAGGCCGCAGCGCGCCAGCGCCGCGTCCACGCGCCCCGGGAGCAGCCAGTCCGCGCGCTCCAGATCGTTACCTCTCGCCGCGCCCGCTTCGATGCGGCGCAGCCGCGCCATCGCCGCGCGCACGCCCAGCACATCGCCCAGCAGCGCGTCCGGCGCCGGGGCCAACGTTTGCCGCAACACCGCCACGCGTCCCTGGACGCTCACGCTGCCGCGCGCCGGCTGCGCCTCACCAAGAATGAGCCGCCCCAGCGTGGTTTTGCCCACGCCGTTGCGGCCGACCAAGCCGGTGCGCTCGCGCCCCAGCGCCAGCGTCAGATTTTCGAAGAGAACGCGCCCATCCGGCGTGCGGGCCGAAAGCGCATCAAGCGTAATGAGTGCAGACATGAGGAGGCCATCAGGCAAACGATAGAACGCGCGAAATCCGTCTAACGTTGCGTGCGCACTGCTCACTCTCCTCAGAACTGAGGCGCTCACTTAAGCCCGCGCCCGGCGCAACGCAAGGGCGCAAACCTTGCCAACCCCGCCATCCCCAGGCGATGCTCCCCCGCAACTGATCCGGAGAAGCGGCATGGTGCGTCTTGGTTTTGCAGCGGCGTTTGCGGCCTTGGCGCTCGCCTGTTCCGAGCCAGCTGCGCCACCGCCCGCGCCGGATTCAAGCTCAGCTCCAGCGCCCACGCTTACCGAAGCCGGCGAACCCGCCACATTAGCGCCGCTCGATTCAGGCGAAGCGCTGCAATGGGCCGCCAGCGTGGTGCGGGTGGATAATCTCGCCAACCAGCAGGACTCCGCCAGCGCCAAATTGTTCGGCCTTGCCGGCGGCGATCCGGCCATGAACGGTCTCTACACGCAGATCGCCTTTTTCCAGTCCGCGGGCGATGGCTGGCGCGTTTTCCGCATCGGCGATTTTCTTGACTATCGCGTGCTCGCGGATGCGCCCGGGCGTGTCGATCTCGAAATCCGCGAAAGCGTGATGGACGCCGCCACCACCGAAATTACCAGCCAAACCCGCCGCCTCATCGTGCGCTGGGCGCCCGGCCAAGCCGCGCCCGCATCCATCACCGTGACCCCCGCCAGCTGAGCCGCTAACCGCCGCGTGCCCCAGGTCACATCGCCTGGCGCTGACGCGGGGTAGCTTCTGTTCGTCGAAGCGATGGCGCTTCGAGAAGAGGAGCACCCGAGATGACCAAGTTTTACGCCCTGATCGCCGCCTGCGCCGTGTTCGCCCCGATGGCCTTCGCCACGCTGAACCAAGCCGCGCAAATCGTCGCCTGATCGGCCCCGCC
>JAEUMU010000103.1 GCA_016791325.1 Hyphomonadaceae bacterium | reverse complement strand
AATCGCCCAAGGGCGCCTTGGCCCCGGCCGCATCCATCATTGCATGCGCACCATCGGCGCCGCCGAAGCCGCGCTCGAAGCCATGTGCAAGCGTCTGGTTTCGCGCGTTGCGTTCGGGCGCACGCTGGCTGAACACTCCGTTTGGGAGCAGCGCATCGCCGAAGCGCGCATCGATATCGAAATGTCGCGCCTGTTGTGCCTGAAAGCCGCTTACATGATGGATGTCGCCGGCAATAAAGTCGCCAAGGATGAGATCGCGATGATCAAGGTCGCCGCTCCGCGTATGGCGCTGCGCATCATTGATGACGCCATCCAGGCGCATGGCGGCGCCGGGGTCAGCCAGGATTTCGGTCTCGCCAAATCCTACGCCGGCATCCGCACGCTGCGCCTCGCCGATGGCCCCGATGAAGTGCATTGCCGCTCCATCGCGCTTTCGGAACTCGGCAAATATGGCTGGACCGCCAAGAAGAAGGGCGAAAGCCTGCCGGGCATGCGCTGATGCTGGCGGCTTGGATCGCCAACGCGCTTGCGTTGGCGTTCGGCGCGGGGCTTGGCGTGCGCGCTTTGCTCGATCCGGCTTGGGCCGCGCGTTTCGTGCGCTTGGCGGCGGATGGGCAGGGCGGCGGCCAGGCCGAGTTTCGCGCCACCTATGGCGGGCTGTTCTTCGCGCTGCACGCCGCCGCGCTGGTGCTGACGCTGAGCTACCTTGCCGGCGGCCAGCATGTGGTGGGGTTAAGCGCGGCGGGGGCAGCGTTTGTGATCGGCGCGGGATGGGGCGGCGCGGCGTTCGGCCGGCTGATCGCGCTCTGGCGTGATGGCGCGGATACGCCGTTCAACCGTTTGAGCGTTGGCGTCGAAACTCTGATGGCGGCCGCGACCGTTGCGCCCTGGGCGGTGTGGGCGCTTGCGCTCTAGGCGGGGCGTCCGCCCATGAACACGACGCCCGCGCCCGCCGCGATCAGCAGGAAGCCGACGAAATGGTTCCAGCCCAGCGGCTCGCGCAGGAATAGCCAGGAAAACAGCACGAACACGCATAGCGTGATCACTTCCTGCATGGTTTTGAGTTCGGCGGTGGAGTAGGCCGCGCGGCCGATGCGGTTCGCCGGCACGGCTAGGCAATAGTCCACGAATGCGATCCCCCATGACACGACGATCGCGATGAGCAACGGCGTGGAGCGGAATTTGAGGTGGCCGTACCACGCGAACGTCATGAACACGTTGGAGGCGACGAGCAGCAGGATGGGCGCCACTTGTGGCGAGGTGAGAAAGGCCGGCATGCAGGCTCCGCTAAGCGCCGCCGGCGCGTATGCCGGCTAGGGCGCTTCCATTGCATGCTGCGCCGCAAGTGCAAGCGCCAGCTGCTCAGAAATCGTTGATGCTCATATCCGCCCGCCAGGGCCAAGCCCCCGCACGCAGGCCGCACGCCGCTGGATCGAAGTTTTCGCGCGCGATCACCACGGTATTGGTGGGCGTTTCCTCAACGCGCACTTCCCGCACCGCGAAGGGCAAGGCTTCGTCGGCGACGAAGGCGGAAAGTTTGAGGAAGAAGCACGCCGCCAGCGCCTCCGTGGTGGGATCGCCCTGAAAGGTCATGATCTGCTTCATGAGCGCGGGCTCGTGCTCGCGGAAATAGGCGATCAGCGGATCGGCTTCGCCTAGGTGCAGCGCGTGATCAACGTGCTCGTCGATCCACTGGCGCCAGCGCCGCTTCACCGTCTCGAACGGCGCAGCGGAATTGGCCTCGCCGAACCGAAATGGCACCAGCGGATCGAGTTTGACAGTGACATATTCGTTGTGCCCGTGCGGGATTGCGCATTTCGGGCTTTGCGTCGCCAACAGGCGATGCGCCATCGCATAGCGACGGGTGAACTCCAGCGCGGCCATCTTAAACTCCGCGGGCCCTCCCGCAGCACAGACGGGCGCCCAGCGCGCGCTTTAAGCGCGCCAGCGCGGCCGCGCAATCACTTACGCCACCCCTAGCGCCAGAGCGGCTCGCCCAGGTTGACCTTGTCAGGCGCCACCAGCCCGCCGACGGCCGCGCCAATGATTGCGCCCGGCAGCACGCCGCCGCCGCCGGCGATTGCGCCTGCGCCCGCGCCGATCATGGCGCCTGAAGCCAGCCGATCGCCCATTTGCGTGCCGCAGCCCGCCAGGGCCAACGTCGCGGTGACGGCGAGTGCAATCTTCGCGGTGTCCATTCTGTGCTCCTGCGCAAGAAAACGGCGGCGCTTGGCAGCGCCGCCGTCATCTAAAGCGATACGTCTGTTAACCGCGTGCTAACGCCGATCAGTCGCGGCGGCCGTCATTCCACACTGGCTCGCCCAGATTGACCTTATCTGGCGGCGTCAACGCGCCGACGCCCGCGCCCACGATGGCGCCCGGCACCGCGCCCACGCCGCCGAACACAGCGCCGGTGCCCGCGCCGATTGCCGCGCCCGAAGCCATACGGTCGCCCATTTGCGTGCCGCACGCGCAAAGCATCAACGCCGCACCCGCGGCCAAAGCCAGTTTCATCATGTTCGTGCCTCCTGAACTGTCGCGCAGAGAACGCCTTTGGCGGCGCCCGGTTCCGTCAGAACCAGCCGCGCCAGCGGGCGATGCCGAACAGCGCCGCCGGCGCAGCCACCATCAGCGCAACACCCACCCACGGCCCCCATGGTTCCTGAAACCAGGTCATGGCCTCGAAATTCATGCCGAAGATTGAGGCGATCAAAGTGGGCGGCACGAAGGCGATTGTGGCCAGCGAAAGCGCCTTCAGCACATCGGCCTGGGTGGCGTTGATCATCCCCAGCGCGGCGTCCTGCAAGTAGGAGATGCGCGCCAGCAGCGTTTCGGCGATGCGCTCCAGCTCCGCCACGTCGCGCTCCAGCGCGCGCAGCTTGGCCACATCCAGCCCATGACGCGCCGCCGCCGCACGGGCGAACGTCAGCAGGCGTTGCAGGCTGGCCAACGATTCATGACACAGCGCCGTCAGCGTGCCGATGCGCCCTAGCTCGCGCAGCACGTCGCGCAAATCGGGCGCGGGCTCCTTGGTGAAAACCTGGGCCGATTGGGCGTTGGCGTCGCGCGTGGCTTCCGCCAGCAAATCCGCTAGCCGCTCCGCCGCGCTTTCCAGAAGCGCCATCAGCACGTCGGCGCCGGTCTTGGCCGAACCGATGCGCGCTGAAGCGCGCCCCTTGCCCACATCGAACGCGCGCGGGCGCACCTGGCGCACGGTGACCAGCTTTTCGCGGATCAGGATGAACGTCACCGGCCCGGAGATGAAAGGGCCCTCGTCGCGCCGGCCCAGCAGCGTCGCGGTAAGGAAGAGGGCGCCGTTTTCTTCATAGAAGCGCGCTGATTCCTCGAACGCGCCGCGCTCGGCCGGCGTGGGGACATCAATGCCCAATTCGGTTTCGAGTTCGACCTCTTCGGCTTCTGTCGGCGTTTCGAGATCGAACCAGATCGCCGCCGGATCGGCGCAAGCCGGGGCTTCCGCCCCGCCGCGGGCAATGGTGCGCAGCATGGCGGCGTGCCTATCCTGTTTCGCGCGCCTGGAAAACCTCAGTCGACGCCGTCGAACACCCGCCCGCGCGCCATCACGAACGGCGTCTGCATCAGCACCGCGACATCCGCCAGAGGGTCGCCGTCAACGGCGATGATGTCGGCGGAATATCCCGGTGCGATGCGCCCAGCCACGCCCTCCAGCTGCAAATGATCGGCCGCGTTCACAGTCGCCATCTGGATCGCTTGCAGCGGCGTAAAGCCAGCCTCCACCAACAGCTGAAACTCGCGCGCGTTCATGCCGTGGGGGGAAACCCCGCTATCGGTGCCAAACGCAAACCGCACCCGCGCCGCCGAAGCGCGCCGCGCCATTTCGATCAGCGCCGGGCCGACTTGACGGGCCTTTTCCGCCTGAGCCGGCGTCAGCACGCCGCCGCGTTCGGCAAGTTGCGACACCCACCAGCCCGCCATCATGGTCGGGATCACATAGCCGTTCGTGCGCCGGAGCAGGCGGATGCCCTCGGCATCGAGATAGGAGCCGTGCTCGATGGAATCCACGCCCGCGCGCAACGCCGCGTTGACGCCGCCCGCGCCGTGCGCATGCGCGGTCACGCGCCGGCCCATGGCGTGCGCTGCTTCCACGATGGCGGCCAATTCCGCATCGCTGAATTGCTGCCCCACGCCGGCGGCGGTGTTGGAGAGCACGCCGCCCGTCGCGGTGATCTTGATCACATCGGCGCCGGCCTGGATTTGGCGGCGCACCGCGCGCCGGCATGCATCCGCGCCAGAACACGCATTGGGGTTGCGCAACGCATCGACGATATCGGGCGCAAAGCCTTGGGCGTCGCCGTGGCCGCCGTCGGGCGTGATCGGCGCGCCGGCGGCGATGATGCGCGGACCTAGCGCGCGCCCTTCGTTGATGGCCCGGCGCAGCGCAAAGATGGCGTCGTTGGAGGCGCCCAGGTCCGCCACCGTTGTGAACCCCGCCGCCAGCGTCTTGCGTGCATTGTCGGCCGCGCGCATGGCCTGATCCGCCACCGTAAGCTGCACCTCGTCCAGCAATTGGTTGGGGCCGAGTTCGCCGCTCAAATGCACGTGGCTGTCGATCAGCCCGGGCAGCACGAAGCGCGCGCGCTGGTCGATTACTGCCGCGCCCTCTCGCGTGACATACCCGGGCTCGACGCCCAGAATGCGCCCATCGGCGCCGATCAGCACCGATTGCTCGCGCAGCACCCGCCCGGTGGCCGGGTCCGCCAACAGCCGCCCGGCATGGATGATCGCCGCTGCGGTGGGCGTTGCTTCCTGCGCCAAACTTGATCCCGCCACCGCCGCGCACAGCAGCGCCGCCGCCAAACCCGTTCTGAGCATGTTCCCCCCGCTTTGCGGTCATCAAAGCGTCCCCGCCGCGCCCGTCAACCGTGCGGCGGCGAATGACGCGCGGCTGGGGCGTTTTCCGCGGCTTCGTTTGGCCGTTTCCGCGTTCGCCGTTGACGCCCCGCCGCGGCGCCGCAATGCTCCGCGCCCGATGGCGCAGGGCAAGGATCTCGAGGCGGTCACAGCCGCTCTCACCAAATCGGAATTGATGGCCGCGTTGAGCGAGGCCACACGCACGCGGCTGGCGAAATCGGGCCAGCCCTGTTCGCTCGATCCCGGCGCGCTGCTGTTCTCACGCGGCGATAAGGGCGACGCGCTCTACGTGCTGCTCGAAGGGGAGGTCGAGGTCCGCACCTCCAACGAAGCCGGGCGCGACGTGCGCCTGGCCGCCATCAAGGCGGTGGCGCTGCTGGGCGAGATGGCGGTGCTCGATGGCGGCGCCCGCAGCGCCGATATCGCCGCCATTCGCCGTTCGCGCTTGTTGCGCATCTCGCGCGATCAGGCGCTCGCGGCGCTTGAGAGCGAACCCAAAGCGCTGCTGAAGCTGATCGCTGAGCTGAGCAGGCGCCTGCGCGCCGCCAACGCCAGCCTGGAAGACGCCCAATTGCTCGATCTCGGCGGGCGCCTCGCCCAGCGTCTGTTGGAAGAAGCCGGCGATGGCGCCGCCATCACGCTGACGCAAACCGAAATCGCCCGTCGCATCGGCGCCAGCCGCGAGAAGGTCAATCGTAAGCTCCACGAATGGAGCGATGAAGGCTGGATCAGTCTTGGCCGCGCCGGCATCCGCATCACCGCGCGCGATAAGCTGCAAGCCGTCATACGCGAAGCGCGCGCCAACTAGCGCGCTTGAAGTCGCCGCCGGCGCGCGTCATGCTCGCGTGATGGCGAATGTATCTGGCGGCCTCCTCGGATTCACACTGTGCCTCTTGATCGGCATGCTGGCGGATGAGGTCGCGCTGGGCATCCTGGCGGGCCTTTTCCTCGGCGCGTTTCTCGGCCGCCGGAAAGCCAATGGCCCAGAGCAATCGTCCGACTCCTAAACCTTTCGCCCGCCAGCGCGGGCGTGCCCGCGGTCACAGCGTCCTGGCAGGGTGGGCCGTATGTTCGCTTCATCGAACACACGTCGCGCACGGGAGCACGCAAATGACCTTCACGACCAAGCTCGCAACCCTGGTTCTGGCCGCCGCGCTTCTCCTTCCTGGCGCGCTCGCCACTCTGAACCAGGCATCCCTGATCGTCGCGTAGAGCCCCGCGCCGATCGCATGAAGCAAGGACGCGGAGATGCTCCCCTCCGCGTCCTTCGCTTTTTCAGGAGGGCGCCTGTTCATGCGCGCGCCACGGCGTAAAGCGCGGCCGCCAGCGTGGCACAGCTTGGAAATACGCCCCATACTCGTTGGGAAACCGCCGCCGCAGGGCCGGCTCCTCATAGCCCACCACGAACATGAAAGAGGCAAGCCAGATCCCCACCGCATAGGCCAGCAAAACCGCCTGCGCGAAAAACAGCATCTGCCCCAGCACGATCGCCACCACAGCCAAATACATGGGGTTGCGCGTGTGGCGGTAGAGCCCGTCGACCACCAGGCGCTGCGTCGGCGCTATCGGCGCGGGCGTGCCGCCGCCGCTCAGCGCAAAGCGCGCAAAGCATTCGATCAGCACGGCGAGCCCCGCGAAAATGAGCAACGCGCCGAACGTCATCAGCGTCGCGGAAGCGTCTCCGCCAAAGCGCCAGCCCGTCAGCAGCGCCGGGATCACGCCTGCGACAATGAACGGTGCGGCGAAGAAGAACGCCACGCTGCCGAGAATGGCCTGCTTGCGGTTCATGAGGCGGCTCGTGAAGCGGCTTCGCGCCGGACCATGCTTTCGGCGGGCCATTCGGCCTTCATGTCGTAGAATACTTCGAACGCGCGCGCGCCCTCGGGCAGCCGCACCCATGGCGCTTTAGAGCGCGTAAAGATGTGAACGTCGGGCGCGATGGCGTGGGGCGTATCCAGCGCCGCCACGCGCACGAAGCGCAAATAGGGCCTGCGCCCATAATCGCTCCACACAGCCACCTCGCAGCGCGGGCAGCGGTGAATATCGTGCCCACGCCCGCTGGGGCTTGGCATCTCGATGACCTGCGGCGTTCCTGAAAGCAGCTCGATGCGCGCGGTTTCGTAAAGCGCGTTGATGGCGAAGGCGGAGCCGGTCTGTTTCTGGCAATCCAGGCAGTGGCAGCAATGGGTGAACATCGGCCGCGAAGTCAGCCGAAACCGCACCGTCCCGCACGAACACCCGCCCTCAAACGTCTCGCTCATCTTCGCTCCCCAGCGCCGCCGCCTTCTTGAACACCGTCGGCAGCGCCGTCACATCGCCCCACCAACCTTCGCCTTCGGGCGCGGCTTCGGCAACAAATACATCAAGCGTCAGAGCAAAGTGCGTGAACACGTGGCGCGCTTCGCCGCACTTGCGCCAGTGCGCGGAAACCGGCGCCTGCGCCTTCGCTTGGGCCGGGCTTAAGCGGGCGCTGTTCCATGCCGTGGTTGGCAGGCCCGCCATGCCGCCAAGCAAGCCTTTGTCTGGCCGGCGCACGCACCAGACCTGCGCACCCCGGCGCAGCACGAATGCCGCGCCGTAGCGGTGCGGCCGCTCAGCTTTTGCGGCTTTGCGTGGGAAGCTCTCCGCCGCGCCCAAGGCCGCGCCCGCGCAGGATTGCGCCCAGGGGCACGCGCTGCATTTGGGCGCGCGCGGGGTGCAAACGGTGGCCCCCAGGTCCATCAGCGCCTGCGCCCAATCGCCCGGCCGCTCAGCCGTCACCAGTGCGCCGGCCAGCGCCTTTAGGTCCGCCTTGGCCCCCGGCAGCGGCGCTTCCACGGCATGGAGCCGCGCCATCACGCGTTCCACGTTGCCGTCCACGACATTGGCGGGTTCATCGAAAGCGATGGCGGCGATGGCGGCGGCCGTATAGGGGCCCACGCCGGGCAGGGCGCGCCATCCGGCCTCGGTTTCGGGAAAGCCCTCGGCGGCCAGTTTCTGCGCGGCGGCGTGCAGGTTGCGGGCGCGGGAATAGTAGCCAAGCCCCGCCCAGGCCGCCAGCACCGCCTCCCGCGGCGCTGCCGCCAGCGCGGTCACATCGGGCCATAGCTCTAGGAATCGCGCGAAATAGGGTGCGACAGCCGCAACCGTCGTTTGCTGCAGCATCACCTCGGAAAGCCACACCCGGTAAGGGGCTGCGCGCCCCCCGCGCACGCGCCAGGGCAGCGCACGGCCGCTCTTGTCATACCAGGAAAGCAATGATTTCCGCAGGTTATCCCGAGTCGCGGCATGCTTATCCACAGCCGGGGCGGGTTGGCGGGCGCGGGCAGGCATGGAGCGTCTTTACCCTTTCTTCATGGCTTTTCGATTCGCTCCAGGGTCCATGTCTCTGCGTGACCGCTTCCGTCCTGTCGAGCCCGCGCCGGCGCCCGCCGCCCTGGAGCGCGCCGAAGCCCGCGCGTCTGCGGAACTGTCGGCCCGTCGCGGGCGGCTCACCGTCCCGCCAGCGCCCACCGCCTCGAAGGCCGCAGCCGCAGTTTTGCGCCCGCTGACCAAGGGCGGCGGCATGGGGCTCACTGAAATCAAG
>JAEUMU010000100.1 GCA_016791325.1 Hyphomonadaceae bacterium | reverse complement strand
CACTTCATCCATTTGCCGGCCATCGCCCACGCCGCCGGCGTCGAGTTGCTCTGGGACGATTTCGCCGAAATCTCACGCGTCACGCCGCTGATGGCGCGTATCTATCCCAACGGCTCTGCGGATGTGAACCAATTCCACGCTGCTGGCGGCATGGGCTTTCTCACCCGCGAGCTGCTCGAAGCCGGCCTCGTGCATGATGACATCCTCACCGTCGCCGAATCCGGCTTCACGGCCTACGCGCAGGAGCCTTTCCTTTCGGGCGAAGCTTTGTCCTGGCGCCCGGCGCCGGCGGAGAGTGGTGATGAAGGCGTGCTGCGTGGCGCGCGCGCGCCGTTCTCCGCAGATGGCGGCTTGCGCTTGATGGCGGGCGGGCTGGGCCGGGCGTGTGTAAAGGTGTCCGCCGTGGAGCAAGCCAAGCGCATCGTCGAGGCGCCAGCCTTGGTTTTCCATGCCCAGGCTGAAGTGCAGGCCGCGTTCAAGCGCGGCGATCTCGATCGCGATTGCGTCATCGTCGTGCGTGGGCAGGGCCCGCGCGCCAACGGCATGCCTGAGCTGCACAAGCTTATGCCGCTGATGGGCGCGCTACAGGATCGCGGCTTCAGGGTCGCGCTTGTCACCGATGGGCGCATGTCGGGCGCCAGCGGCAAAGTGCTCGCCGCCATCCACGTGACGCCGGAAGCCGCCGATAGCGGGCCGCTCGCGAAAGTGCGCGATGGCGATGTGCTGCGCGTGGATGGCGAGGCCGGCGTGCTGGATGTGATCAGCCCGCCCGATTGGCGCGAACGCGCGCCTGCGCAGCTCGATCTCTTGGCCAATGCGCGCGGCATGGGGCGCGAGCTCTTCTCCCTGTTCCGCGCCAACGCCTGTTCGGCCGAGCGCGGCGGCAGCGCCTTTCCTGATTACGATCCGCTCTAGCGGCGCTGCATCTGCAGCGCCCGCAGCCGTTCGCGGAAGGCTGCGTCGCGCGGGGCGGGGGCGAAGCCTTCGCCCACGGAAATTTCGATCTCGCGATTGAAGCCGCCGCCAAGCGGAATGGTGAGATGCTCCACCGTGCGGAAGACGCTGAAATCGGCCGCCACAAAGGGCAGGTAGTCGCGCGAAAGATGCACCACCAGCACGCGCCCGCCTTCTTCCGGACGCATCGGATCGGTGGATTCCGCGGAGTTGCGCGCCTCCCCGTGCAGCAGCCACATCCGCACCGGTGGCAGCGGCGCGCCCGCCATGCGCGCGTGGCGCCAATAATAGCTCAGCTCGAAATAGGTTGAGCGGTCATCCACCAGTACGGCGGTGAAGGGTGCTTCCCCCGGTTGCGCCACCGCGCGCAGCGCAATCTCGCGCGCTGTCTCTTCCCAGCCGCGCGCCCCGCGCACGTTCTTCACCTGGTTCGACCAGGCCGGGTTCATGCCCGCCGCGATCAGCGCGCCGCCGGCGAGCAGGTTGAACGCCACCGCCGCCGCCAGCACGCGCCGCCCTGTCTTGGTACGCATCAGCGCTCCGGCGATCCAGACGATGCTGGCCAGGTAGGACGCCACAGCCCAATTGGCGTTGGCCCGCGTCACGAACGCGACGGTCAGCACTACGGCCAAAGTCGGCAAGATGAACGCCAGCAACATCTTGTCTTCGTCGCTCAGGCCGGAAACGCGGCGTCCCGCGCGCGCGAACATCCACACAAGCGCGGCGAAAAGGATCGGCCCCAGGAGCGCCGCCTGGCTCAGGGTGAATTCGAACAGCTCGTCGATATTGAAGAAGCTTGGCGAGTTGAAATCGAGGTTTTCCGCCGTGTGCGTAGCTGTGACGAAGCCGTGCTGCGCATTCCACACGAAATTCGGCAGGATGATGATCGCCGCCGTCAGCGCGATCAGCAGGCCGCGTCCCTGCTTGAGCGCCTCGCGCGCGGGCAGCGCCCACCAGGCCGCGAGCGCGATGCCGATGGGGAAGTACAACATCGCGTATTTGGCCTGCACCCCAAGCCCGATCACCACGCCGACCACCGCCGCCCACGCCCACTTCCGCGTCGCGATCAGCCGCCAGATGCCCAGCAGCCCGAACGCCCAGCAGGGCAGCAACAGCGCGTCGGTTGAAATAATCGAGGCGGAAAACCAAACGCCCGGCAGCGTCAGCCACGCCACGCCCGCCCAGAACCCAGCCCAAGCTCCATACATGGAGCGGCCCAGCAGATAGAGCGCGCTGGCGGTCAGCGCGTGCGCCAGCGGCGAGGCCAGCCGCACCGCCCACTCGGCGTCGCCAAAAATGGCGGTCGTGAGCGCGATGACCCAGGCCACCAGCGGCGGCTTGGTGTAATAGCCCCACTCCAAGGAGCGCGACCAAACCCAGTATTGCGCCTCGTCGAAATAAAGATCGACGGGGGAAATCACCAGCATCCACACGCGCAGCGCCGTGAGCGCGATAAGCACGGCGGCAAAGGCGAGCGTGGCGCGGTCGAAGGCGGCCTGGCTTGGCTGCATATCTGTCTCGGAAATCCCCGCCCGGGTCTTAGCCGATGCAAATTCGGCGCGCCAGAACGGAGGCTGTGCTTGCACACGCGGCGAACTCGCCTATCTGGCGTCGTTCAAACCGGGTATGCGAGCGCCATGACACTGACGACAGCCAGGATTCCGCCGGAATGGGCGCCGCATAAGGCGCTCTGGACCGCATGGCCCTCCGCTGCGGACCTGTGGGGCGAAGATTTGGAGCCCGCCCGCGCCGAGGTGGCGGCGATGATCCGCGCCCTGGCCGATGGCGGCGAGCGCGTGCGCGTGCTGGCGCATGGGCGTGAGGCCGAGGCATCCGCCAAGCTGGCGCTGGGCAAGAGCGCGGAGGTGTCGCCCGGCGCCTTTGGCGACATCTGGTTCCGCGATACCGGCCCCATCTTCACCCGTGACGGCGCCGCGCTTGGGTTCCGCTTCAACGGCTGGGGCGGCAAATACGTGCTGCCCCACGACGAAACCGTGGCTGGGCGCCTCGCCGCCGCCGCCGGCGTCGAACTCATCGCCCACGATTTCATTCTCGAAGGCGGCGCCATCGAAATGGACGGCGAGGGCACGCTGCTGACCACGCGCCAGTGCGTGCTCAACCCCAACCGCAACGCCTGGAGCGAGGCCCAGGCCGAAGCCGCGCTCAAGCGCGCCCTCGGCGTGAGCAAAGTGCTCTGGCTGGACGACGGCCTGATGAACGATCACACCGATGGCCACATCGATAACATCGCGCGCTTTGTCGCCCCTGGGCGTGTCGTCTGCCAGGCGCCTTCGGGCGATGATCCCAACGCAACCGTGCTCGATGAGATTGCCCGCGCGCTTGAGGCCATGACCGATGCGCAAGGCCGCCAACTCGAGGTCATTCGCATTCCATCGCCTGGTTTCGTGCCGGATGAAGATGGCGACGCGGTGCCCGCCAGCCACATGAATTTCATCATCGGCGACGGCGCGGTCGTTGTGCCGGTGTATTCCGAGAGCGGCGATGGCGCTGTGAAGGCGCTCGCGCCGCTGTTTCCAGGACGTAAAGTGCTGGGCCTTCCCTCGCACGCCATTCTCACCGGCGGCGGCTCGTTCCACTGCATCACTCAACAGGAGCCGGCGTGATGGCCAAAACGCTCACAGTCGCCGCCATCCAGACCAGTTACGGCGAGGATTTGAAGGCCAACATCGCCAAGACGGAGCGCTTCATTCGCGAAGCGGCCGCCAAGGGCGCGCAAGTCATCTTGCCATCGGAGCTGTTCCAGGGGCCGTATTTCTGCACCACGCAGGAAGAGAAATGGTTCGCCACCGCGCATGAAGCGCGCACCCACCCATGCGTCACCGCGCTTCAGCCGGTCGCCAAAGAGCTTGGCGTCGTCATCCCAGTCTCGATCTACGAGCGCGATGGGCCGCTCTATTACAATTCCGTCGTTATCCTGGACGCCGACGGCGCTCAGCTTGGCGTCTATCGCAAGAGCCACATCCCCGATGGCCCCGGCTATCAGGAAAAATACTATTTCCGGCCGGGCGATACCGGTTTCAAAGTGTGGGATACCGCGCACGGACGCATCGGCGTCGGCATTTGCTGGGATCAATGGTTTCCCGAAGCGGCGCGGGCGATGGCGCTCGCTGGTGCGCAGGTGCTGTTCTATCCCACCGCCATCGGCTCAGAGCCGCACGACGCTTCGCTCGACACGCGCGAGCCATGGCGGCGCGCGATGCAAGGCCACGCCGTCTCCAATGTCATCCCAGTAGTCGCCTCCAACCGCATCGGCACTGAAGCCAGTGGCCAAAAATTTTATGGGTCCAGCTTCATCGCCGATCATCGCGGCGATCTGGTTCAGGCCTTCGAGCGCGGCGAGGAGGGCGTGCTTACGCACAGTTTCGATCTCGACTTCCTCGATACCCACCGCGCCGCCTGGGGCTTCTTCCGCGACCGGCGCGTTGAATTCTATCGTTGACGCCGCAAGCGCGTTCGCGTCTCCGGCGTAATGGCCTGGGGCTGTGGCTCGCGCGCTGATTGTGCGGCTTGCCGGGGGCGCGGCGGGGCACTACGGAGAACGGCATGGCTCTACAGAAAATCCGTATCGACTTCGTGTCGGACATTGCCTGCCCCTGGTGCGTCATCGGTCTGCGCGGCCTGCTCCTGGCGCTGCACTCCTTACGTCAGGAACTGATTGCCGAACTTGCCTTCGTGCCGTTCGAGCTCAACCCGGAGATGGGCGCTCAAGGCGAAAACGCGTTCGAGCACGTGCGCGCCAAATACCAAGCCACCGAAGAAGATTCGGCCGCGTTGCGCCAAGCCATCATCGATAACGGCAAAACGCTGGGCTTCACCTTCAACTATTCGCCGCAAACCCGCATCTGGAACACATTCGATGCGCATCGGCTCCTTTGGTGGGCGGGCCGCGAAGGCAAGGCGCTGGAAACCAAGCAGGCGCTGTTCAAAGCAAATTTCACCGATGGCAAGAACGTCAGCGATCTGGATGTGCTAAGCGGCGTCGCGCGTGAAGTCGGGCTCGACCCCAGGCGCGCTCGCGAGATGCTGCTTTCCAGCGAGTTCGAGAAAGAGGTGCGCGAGGAAGAGGTGGCTTGGCTGAACGATGGCATCGGCGCGGTGCCGGTGGTGGCGATCAACCGCCGATGGCTGATCCAGGGTGCTCAGCCGGCTGCGGCTTACGCTCAAGCGCTGCGCGATGTCGCGAGCGGCAAGGCCAAAATCGAAGAAGCCTCCTGAGCCGGCTGAACCGCCGCCACAAACAGCCTATATGAAGCCTGCATGAGCTTTTCCGGCGCGCTTTCGCTAGAATCTGCTGCGCGGCGCGTGGCCCGCGCCGGCTTGAGCTTTGTCGCCGCGCTCCTGCTGTTGAGTGCGGTCGCTGGCGTTTCCGCCCCCGCCGCTGGCGCTGAGCCGATTTATCAAGGCGCCGCGCCTCAGCTTGTCTTGCGCGGCAACGAGCAAGCGCCGCTCGCGGCGTTGCAGCGCACACTCTCACACTGGGCCGCGCACAATGCCGATCCGTGGGGGCCGCCGCCGCCGCCGTTCGCTGCACCTTCGCCAGAGGGCGCGGCATGCGCGCGTGCGATTGCGCTACAGGCCAACCCGCCCACGGCCGCACCCCGCGCATTTCAGGCCCGTGGCCCGCCGCAAGCGGCCTAACCACTCACCTTTCTCATCATTCAAACGCGCGCGCTGAAGCGCGCTGTTCGGCTTGATCGGCCGGAAGCCCGCGCGCGCGAGGAGCACGAACCCTCATGCATGTTCAAGCGACAACTCCATTCATCGGCGGCGCGGAAGCCGCGTGGCGTGTGCTGATGGATTTTCCCGCCTATGCCGATTGGAATCCATTTGTCGTCAGGGCCCAAACGCAAGATCGCCGCAACATCACCATTACTGTCGATCCCGAAGCGGACGAGCGCATGCTTGGCCTTGTCGTGCGCATCGATAAAGCCAACGCGCCGGAGGAGGTATCGGGCGCGCTGCTTTATGGCGCGCCTTTTCTGCTCGGCGGGCGCTATCGCGCGCGCTTGGATGAAGCCAGCGGCGCATTGATCCAGGAGGTTGATCTCACCGGCGTGTTACGCCCGCTTTATGTCAGCCGGCGGTTTCAGCGCTTGCTTGAGCGCGGCCTCAACGCCATGGGCGCCGCGCTGGCCCAGCGCTGCAAGGCGCTCGCCTGAAGGAGCAGCCCGGCGCGCTTTGCCGTGCCGGGCCGCCCCTAGCTTTTGAGCGTCTCAAGCATCGCGTCGCGCAACCGCGTGTCTCCATAAGCCAGCACGCGCCCGCCAGCGCTCGCGTCGCCGCCGTCCCACGCGCATACGCCGCCCCCGGCGCCGGTGAGAATGGGGATTAGCGCGGCGATGTCGAACGGTTTGAGGCCGCTTTCGATTACGGCGTCGATGTGGCCCGCAGCGACCATGCAATAGGCGTAGCAGTCATAGCCGTAGCGCGTGAGTTTGGCGCCGGCGCGCGCGCGGGCAAATGCTGCGGCTTCATCGCCGTGAAACAGGTATGGGTCGGTGGTGGAAAGCGTGGCGCCTTGCAGTGTCGCGCATGCCCGTGTGTTCAAGGCACGCTTGATCCCCCGCGTGGCGCCGTCGGCGCCGCTCATCCAGCCGCGGTAGCGCTCTTCCAGAAAGGGCTGGTCCATCACCCCGATCAGCGGTGCGCCATCATGATAAAGCCCGATCAGCACGCCCCATGTCGGCAGGCCGGAGATGAACGCGCGCGTGCCGTCGATAGGATCGAGAATCCATTGATAGCCGCTTTGCGTCAGCGCACCGCCGTACTCTTCGCCCAGAATGCTGTGATCGGGAAATTCGCGCTCGATCAGCGCGCGCATCGCGCGTTCAGCAGCCTCGTCAGCGTCGGTGACGGGATCGAACCGGTCGCCGCCTTTGTGGCTGATGGTGTGATTGGCGCGGAAAAACGGAAGAATGGCGCCGCGCGCGGCGTCGGCCAGCGTCCCGGCGAAGGCGAGCAAACGAGGGATGTCGTGCGTGGTCACACGTCACGCGCTAGCACGAAACCGCGCGCTGGCGATACCGGTAAGCGGTTGCGTGGGGCCGGGTTCCGCGCGATGTTGCCGCGCTGGTGAGCGGAGGGATGGCGATGCGGCGTTTCATGTTTGCACTGGCGTTCGCGGTGGCGGCGTGCGGAGAGGCGGCAGCGCCCTCGGGCGAAGCGGCTGCGCAGGGCGGCGCTGCAGCCAGCGGCGGCCAGGCGGCCTTCGTACAAGCCTGCACGGCCGCGCTTACGGCGGAAAATCCGCAAGCGGCGCGCTGGGCGCCGGAAGAGTGCGCCGCGCGCTGGGATCGCGTGGTTGCCGCCGGGCCGATGGCGGAAGCCATCCTCGCCGCGGCGGCGGGCGGCCCCGCGCCGCGCGCCGGGCAGTTCGGGCCACAGGTGGAAGTCACCGCCAACGCGTCCGCCCGCACGTTCAGCTTCGGTTGGCAGGCAGTGGGAGAGCCTATTCCCTACGATTTGGTCGGCGCGCTGCGTGAACGCGGCGCGGCGCTTGGTTTGATTGGCTGCGCGCAAGTGGGCACGGGCGAATTTAACCGCGTCTATAGCGTCACGGCCGCCGGCGGCCGGGCGCTTCAGCTCAACATCTACGAACGCACTGCGCCCACGGGGGATGCATTTTCCGCTTATGGCGTGGAGACGAACCTCACCGGGCGTGTTCAGACACTCGCGCAATTGCGCAGCGACGGCAGCGAGTGGGTGGCGACGGAGTGCACCTACTAGGCGCGCACGAAAACGGGCCCGGCGATGAAGCCAGGCCCGTTCCCCCGCTAGCCCTCTTGCGCTGCGCCCCGAAGACAGCCGGAATCCGGCGCGCCCGCGAAGAAGCCGATTGGGTTAAGCCGCGTCGGTGCTTTCGTCCTGCAACGCCTTGGCGAGATCAAGCAGGCGTCGGCGCGGACGTTCGCCGAGCTTGTAGTAAGCGCGGATCAGTTCCAGCGTCTCCTTCTGCGAGAGCACATCGGCCGCGATCAGATCGCGATCGTTGGCCGGAGCGCCCGGTGCGGTCGGCGTGGAGGCCGCCTGCAAGCCTTCAAAGAAGTAGTTCACCGGTACATTGAGCGCGACGGCGAGTTCGTAAAGACGGCTCGCGGTTACGCGGTTGGCGCCGCATTCATACTTTTGAATCTGCTGAAAGCGGATGCCGATGGACTCAGCCAGCTGCTGCTGGGTGAGACCCAAAAGCCGGCGACGGCGGCGAAGCCGCTTGCCGACATGGAGGTCAATGGCGTTAGCCATGTTAAGCGCCCTTGTTCGCAGCGGTTCCCCCACTGGGCCCGCTTGTTGTGCGAAGAGTCCAAGAGCAAGGAGCTTGCCGGGCGAAATCGCCCCGTTTCGCCGCTTTTCAGGCGCGTGCGCACGCGTGCCAGCCGCTCTTGCGCGAAAGCTGATCCGAAACGGGGCGCCAGCGCGTGGTTAAAATCCCCGGCCACACTATTGTCATCCCATCGCCTCGCGCGGCGCACGCTTCGAACCGAAGCTGCCGCGAAAGGGGCCACGCAGATGATGAAACGTATAGGTTTGTTGTGTGCGCTGATGGCGCTTGGCGCTTGCGCCTCCACGCAGCGGACGTTGAGCTACAGCGCTGGCTGGCCCGATGCGGATGTCATGGTCGGCCAGCAGCGATACCAGATTTGGTTCCATCAGCGCGATCAGACCGTGCTGGTGCAGCGCGGCGATCCCCGCCCGCTTGGCCAGATGCTGGCGCAGAACCTCACCATCTACGCCGCTGACCGTTCGCCCGGCATCCTCACATGGGGCGCGGCCGCCAACGCCGTGCTTAATCCGCTGGGTTGCTACGCCACCGAAGTCACCGGCGCCGACCAGATGCGCGAGATCGCCTATCAGTGCGCTCAGCCGGTGGATATGCCCGCTGCCGTCGCCGCCCATCGCGAACAATGGCGCCGCGGCGTGCATGCGCCCGCGCCCACCCCGCCCACGCAGTAGAAAGCGCGAATTACCGAGCCGGGCGCTTGAGCCTTCGTTCGCTCCGTGAAACAGTGTCCCACGGCCTCGACAGGCCGACATAACGGAGAAGCGGCGCCAGCCGCGGCTAGCGCCGTCCCAACCTCAAGGGAGGCGTAAGCCATGGCAGAGGGCAAAGCTGGCAATGTGGTGAGGGCGATCGCCGTCGTCGGTCCGACCGGGGCGGGCAAGACGGCGTTGACGCAAGCTCTGGCTTCCGCCGCCTCCGGCGGCTCGGGCGCGGTTCCGAACGCGGCGGGCCAATCCACGGAAACACAGTTCACTGCTATCGATTATATGGGCGATCACTACGCCCTCATCGACGCGCCAGGCGCCGTCGACTTCCTGGCCGACGCCGATTGCGCCTTGCCGGGCGCCGATCTCGCCATCGTCGTCGCGGATTCTGATCCCGATAAGGCCGTTCTGCTTCAGCCATTTCTGAAGGCCATTGAAGATCTGAAAGTCCCCCACGCCTTGTTCATCAACAAGATCGATCAGGCCCGCGGGCGTATTCGCGACCTGCTTGAAGCGCTCCAGGCGGTCGCCGCAACGCCTTTGGTGGCGCGGCAGATCCCGATCTGGAAGGATGAAAGCGTGGCCGGCTTCGTCGATCTCGCGCTGGAGCGGGCGTTTCTCTACCAGCCGGGCAAGCCCTCGCAGCGCGTCGACATTCCCGCCGACATGGCCGAGCGCGAAACCGAAGCGCGTTTCCACATGCTCGAACAATTGGCCGATTTCGATGACGGGCTGATGGAGCAATTGCTTTCTGATCTTACCCCAGATCGCGACGCCGTGTTCGCCGATCTCGTGCGCGAAATGCGCGAAGGGCTGATTGCCCCGGTTTTCTTTGGCGCAACCGCGCAAGGGTGGGGCGTGCGCCGCTTGCTCAAGGCGCTGCGCCACGAAGCGCCGCAGCCGAATTTGGCGGCGGAGCGCCTGGGCCTCAAAGGCGCTGGGGCCTACGTGATGAAGATTTCCCACGCCGGCCAGGCCGGCAAGCTGGCCTACGCGCGCGTATTCGGCGGCGCTCTCGCCGATAGCGATCAACTCACGCTCAGCGACGGCTCGCAGCAGCGCCCCGGCGCGCTTTTTTCCGTGCAAGGAACGCAAACCAAGAAAATTTCCTCAGCCTCGGAAGGCGATGTCATCGCCATCGGCAAGCTCGATCCCGTCGCGGCCGGCGATCTGCTGGCGAAGCAGGGCCGCCAGGAAGCCGCCATCCGTGCCGCCAAACGCTTCCCGGTTTTCCAACTCGCGATCACCACGAAGGATCGCAAGGATGATGTGCGTCTTTCCGGCGCGCTGCAGAAGCTGGTCGAGGAAGATTGCGGGCTCTCGGTGCTCCACGATCAGACCACCCACGAAATTCTGCTCCAAGGCCAGGGCGAGCCGCACCTGCGCGCTGTGCTCGAGCGGCTGAAATCCCGCTTCGGCGTCGATGTCTCCACCGCACCGCCTTCGACACCGTATAAAGAGAGCATCCGCCGAAGCGCCGAAAAGCGCGGCCGCCACAAAAAGCAAACCGGCGGGCACGGCCAGTTCGGCGATTGGGTGATTCAGGTGAAGCCGCTGCCGCGCGGCGGCGGCTTTGAGTTTGTCGATAAAATCACGGGCGGCGCCATTCCCCGGCAATGGATTCCCGCCGTCGAGGCGGGCGTGCGTGACGCCATGCAAAAAGGTCCAATCGGATTTCCCGTGGTCGATGTGCAGGTCACGTTGATTGACGGCTCGTTCCACTCCGTCGATTCCAGCGAACACTCATTTCAGATGGCCGGCCGGCTCGGCATGAATGAGGCGTTGCCGGAGTGCGATCCTGTTCTGCTCGAGCCGATCGAGAAGCTCACCATCTTCACGCCCAACACCGGCACGCCGAAAATCAACTCCGCAGTGTCGAGCCATAACGGCCAGATTTTGGGTTTTGAAGCCCGTGAGGGTTGGCCCGGATGGGATCGTGTCGACGTGTACCTCCCGCACGCCGAGCGGCAGAGCTTCATCATTGAGCTGCGCTCCATCACGCAAGGTTTGGCGACCTTCGAGGCGGTGTTCGATCATATGGTGGAGGTGACGGGCAGGCGCGCCGATGACGTGGCGAAGAAGGCGCAGCACGCAGCCTAGCCGGTCAAGTCGCGGCGAATGAGGATGTCCATGGCGGCCAGGCGTTCGTAGAGCCTTTGGCGCTGTTGGATCGGCCACCATTCATAGAGAAAGATCTCAATCGGACGCCAGTTGGCGACCCAGCCAAGAATGATCATGCCCTCCGCTACAAAGCTGGCGAAGGCGCCTGGCGCCATTGCGGCGATCATCTGGCTTGCGATCACGCACCCGGCGAGAACCGCAAGCCCGATCAGCAGCGATATACGGCCGATGCGAAAAAGCTCCGCCAGGTCGCCGGCCATATGGCCCGCCCGCGCCTTGAAATGCGCCGCGATCGCCTCGGGCACGCCGGCGATGTCGGCCTCGCTCAGCGTATCGCGCACATGCAGCACCAGGCGCGGAACCGCGGCGCGCGGCAGTTCGCGCGCCCATCCGGCGATGAAATCCTCCACGCCACGGGAAAGGTCGCGCGAGGGTGTCGGGAACGGGTCAAACGGATCGAACAGACGCGAGACGTCTTCAACGCGGAGTTCAATGACGGGCGCCGCCATGGCTTAACTCGCGTTCAGCACCATTTGCGTTTGAACCACCAGCGCGACCGCTTTGCCATCTTCGCCGGTGATCTTGGTTTGCCAAACGCTGGTGCGCCGCCCCTTGTGAACCGGCGTTGATTCCGCCGTAACAGTCGTGCCGCTTTTGGCCGCGCCAAGGAAATTGGTTTTGCTTTCCAGCGTCGTCGTACCCGCGGCGCCTGGCGGCAACGAAAGATAAGCGCCGATCGCGCCCAGCGTATCGGCAAGCGACATCACCGCCTCGCCATGCAGCGCGCCGCCTGTCGTGCAAATTTCGGGGCGCACGAGAAGCCGCCCGGTGACGCGCTCAGGCGTGGCTTCGATCAGCTCAATCCCTACGGTCTTGGCGTAGGGTATGATGTCGGCGGAAAGGGCGGTCATGTCGTCTGGCTCCTCAAAGCGAGGCGGCGTTCTTCGTAAGCCACGTAAAGGCACGCCGCCACGATCAACGCCGCGCCGAGATAGATTTGCGGGCGCGGGGTTTCGTGGAAGATCACATACCCGATCGCGCTTGCCCAGAGCAGCTCGGTATAGTGGATCGGCGCCAGGCGCTGCGCTTCCGCGCGCGCGTAGGCGGCGGCCATCAGATACATGAACACCGCTGCAAACGCGCCCAGCATGAGAAACACGGGCCAGTCCGGCGGATGGGGCGGGGCGGAGAAAGCGATCGCGGGTCCGGCCACCAGCAGGCCCGGGATCACGCTCGTCATCAGGCTTACGATGACTGGCCCATCGCTTTGCGCGCGCTGGCGCAGCAACACCATCGCCAGCGCGAACAAGCAGGCGGAGGCCAGCACCGCGCTCACGCCCAGCGCATGCATGGGGGAGTCCTCTGTGCTTGGCGCACCTTGCGCGGCGATCACCACGCCAACGAACCCGAGCCCGGCCGCGGCGATGCTCGCGCGGCGCACGCGCTCGCCCAGCAGCATCCAAGCCACGAACGGCGCCAACAAAGGATAGATGAACGAAAGCGTCACCGCCTCCGCCAGCGGCAGCACGGTCAGCGCCCAAAAAAACGTCACCGCGCACGCGGCGATCACCACCCCGCGAAGGGCGTGCGCGCGCCACATGGCGGCGGTGATCTTCGGCAGGCCCGCGCGCCAATAAATCAGCGCCGAAAACAGCGCGCCGAATGCATACCTACCGAACGCGACCAGCAGCACGCTGTTGGTCTGCGAAAGATACTTGATGGTGGCGTCCATGCTGGCGCCGGCCACCACGGCGATGGTCAACACAAGGCTGGGCGGCAGCGCGCGCATGAACAAACTCCCCCAGGCGCTGGGCCCGGGGGAGTTGATAGCCGATTTGCGCGCGGCGGCGCGCGGTTTGCGTCGAGCGGTTAGGGGCGGGTGTCGGGATTGCCGTCCGTGGCGTCGCTCAGGGCGTCGGCGCCGCTATCGGTGCGCTCGGTCCCGCCGGCATTATCGATCGCCTCGCCAGCGCGTTCGAACGCACCGTCGCCAAGGTCGCGTTCGCCTTGGGTGGTTTCCTCGATCTGGTTGTCCAGCCGTTCGCCCGCGCGCTCGGCGCTGCCGTCGCACGCGGCGAGGCTCAAGCCGGCGAGGCCCACGGCGGCGGCGGCCATGATTTTCAACATAAGGTGTCTCCGTCGTCGCCGCTCCCGCGGCGTTGCGGCGGGTGAACGGCGAGAGGGGCGGCTTGGTTCCGACGCGGGAACGGCTGGCCCTGGCCGAGAGCCGGGCTATAAGGCGGGCAATCGAGGGAACACATGGCCGAGCTTACGGAAGATCAGACACTTATCGTCGAAACCGCCCGCGCCTTCGCGCAGGAACGGCTGCGCCCGAATGCGGCGCGCTGGGAGCATGAGGGGCTTGACCGGGGCGTGTTGCAGGAGCTGGCGGGGCTGGGCTTCGCGGGCATTTATGTGCGCGAGGACGTGGGCGGTTCGGGCCTTTCACGGCTGGATGCGGCGCTGATCTTCGAGGAGCTTTCGCGCGGCTGCATCGCCACGGCGGCGTTCATGTCGATCCACAATATGTGCGCGTGGATGATCGACAGTTTTGCTTCGCCCGAGCAGCGCCAGGCGTGGCTGCCGCAGCTGACGGCCGGAGAGAAGATCGCTTCGTATTGCTTGACCGAGCCGGGATCGGGCTCCGACGCAGCCGGCCTGCGCACCACGGCCAAGGCCGACGGCAACGCGCATTACGTGATCAACGGCTCGAAGGCGTTCATCTCCGGCGCCGGGTTCTCCGATCTTTACGTACTGATGTGCCGGACCGGCGAGGATGGGCCGAAGGGTGTTTCGACCGTGCTGGTGGAGGCCGGGACGAAGGGGCTTTCGTTCGGCAAGCAGGAAGACAAGATGGGCTGGCGCGCCCAGCCCACGGCGATCGTCAATTTCGAGGACTGCCGCGTGCCGGCGGACAATCGCATCGGCCCGGAAGGCGAGGGCTTCAAATACGCGATGAAGGGCCTCGACGGCGGGCGGCTCAACATCGCCGCCTGCGCGCTGGGCGGCGCGCAGGATGCGCTGGACCGCGCGCTGGCCTACGTGAAGGAGCGCAGGCAGTTCGGCAAACGCATCGCCGATTTCCAGAACACCCAATTCCAGCTGGCCGACATGGAGACCGACCTCGCCGCCTCACGCGCGCTGCTGCACCAGGCCGCGCGCAAGCTGGACGCCAAGACGCCCGACGCCACCAAATTCTGCGCCATGGCCAAACGCTTCGTCACCGACACCGCGTTCAGGGTGGCCGATCAGGCGCTGCAGCTGCACGGCGGCTATGGCTACCTGGCCGATTACGAGGTTGAGCGCATCGTGCGCGATCTGCGCGTGCACCGGATTCTGGAAGGCACCAACGAAATCATGCGCGTGATTGTTTCGCGCGACATTCTTAAAGCCTAAGCTGATCCTGTTCGGGCGCTAAACTGGTAGCGCAATTGGGGGCGACGCCATGATCCTACGTGCAATG
>JAEUMU010000093.1 GCA_016791325.1 Hyphomonadaceae bacterium | reverse complement strand
GGAGAGACAGGACCCGACACATGGCCAAGGAAAAGTTTGAGCGGACGAAACCGCACTGCAACATCGGCACCATTGGCCACGTCGATCACGGCAAGACGACGCTGACGGCGGCTATCACGATGGTTCTGGCGAAGAAGGGCGGCGCCAAGGCGATGGCCTATGCCGACATCGACGCCGCCCCGGAAGAAAAGGCCCGCGGCATCACCATCAACACCGCCCACGTCGAATACGAGACGGCCAACCGTCACTACGCGCACGTGGATTGCCCCGGCCACGCCGACTACGTGAAAAACATGATCACGGGCGCCGCCCAGATGGACGGCGCGATTCTCGTCGTGTCCGCCGCTGACGGCCCGATGCCGCAAACGCGCGAGCACATCCTGCTGGCGCGTCAGGTCGGCGTGCCGGCTCTGGTCGTGTTCATGAACAAGGTCGACATGGTCGACGACAAGGAACTGCTCGATCTCGTCGAGATGGAAGTGCGCGAGCTGCTTTCGTCCTACGATTTCCCCGGCGACGACATCCCGATCGTGAAGGGTTCGGCGCTGGCGGCCGTCGAAGGCCGTGACGCACCGATCGGCGAAGACGCGATCATGGAACTTATGACCGCCGTCGACACCTACATCCCGCAGCCGGAGCGCCCGGTTGATCAGCCCTTCCTGATGCCGGTCGAAGACGTGTTCTCGATCTCCGGCCGCGGCACGGTCGTCACCGGCCGGGTCGAAAAGGGCATCGTGAAGGTGGGCGACGAAGTCGAGATCATCGGCATCCGCCCGACCACGAAGTCGACCTGCACGGGCGTCGAAATGTTCCGCAAGCTGCTCGATCAAGGCCAAGCGGGCGACAATATCGGCGCGCTGCTGCGCGGCGTTGACCGTGACGGCGTCGAGCGCGGCCAGGTTCTGGCCAAGCCAGGCTCGATCACCCCGCACAAGAAGTTCGAAGCCGAAGTCTATATTCTGACCAAGGAAGAAGGCGGCCGCCATACGCCGTTCTTCACGAACTACCGCCCGCAATTCTATTTCCGCACCACCGACGTCACTGGCATCGTGCAGCTGCCGGACGGCGTGGAAATGGTCATGCCCGGCGACAACATCAAAATGACGGTTGAGCTGATCAACCCGATCGCCATGGACCAGGGCCTGCGCTTCGCCATCCGCGAAGGCGGCCGCACCGTTGGTTCGGGCGTTGTCGCGAAGGTTCTGGAATAGGCTCTGGCGCAAGTCAGGCTAGAAAGGGCCGCCCCGACCGGGGCGGCCCTTTTTCTTTGCATCCAGGGCGCGCCTTTTGCGCATCCTTGAGCAAAGGGCGCACTCGGGGCGCGCGTGAGGGAGGCGTGGATGGAGCGCTTTGTATTCGTGATGGCCATCGTGGTCGCGGCGATCTTCGCCGTCGGGGCGGTGATCGGTGAGTCCAATTGGAGCTTCGAGCTGGGCGAGGATGGCGGCGGCCCGGCGCCGATCGTGGATTTGGCCCCCGGCGAGATGGAGGCGGCTCAGTTCACGGGCGATCGTTTGCGCGTGCGCTACACGGTGGCGCGCATCACCATCACCCCGGAGGATCGCAGCGATTTCCTGGTCTCGATCCAAAATCCCGGTGGCGCGCCGATGCCGACCGTTAGCGCCAGCGACGGCCGCGTCCTGATCGACGGCAACCTCCGGGGCCGCATCAGCCGCTGCACCGAGGGCGGGGGCGCGGAGCTGCGCGGCTACGCCGCAGTCACGCCAGAGACCATGCCGCACATCGTGATCCGGGCCCCGCGCACGCTGGACCTGACGGTGAACGGCGCAAACGTCACTGAAATCGGCGCTGCGCAGACGCTGGAGATCGACCAGTCTGGTTGCGGCGTGACCACCGCAGGCGACGTGCAGGGCGAGTTGAACGTCGATCTGGCCGGCTCAGGGGCGGTGAACGCTGGCGTGGTGCAGACGCTGGAGGCTGACCTCGCGGGTTCTGGCGAGATCAACGTGAGCGAAGTGGCGCAGCGCGCCAATGTGGACATTGCGGGCTCTGGCGCGGTGGCGATCGCCCGCCTCAATGGCGAATTGGACGCCAATAACGCCGGTTCGGGCAATCTGTTCGTCCGTGGCGGGGCGGTGACGCAGGCCGATGTCGACCTCGCCGGCTCCGGCGGCGCCACCATCTCGGCGCCGGTCACGCGGCTGAACGCGTCCATCGTCGGCTCCGGCGATGTCGTGGTTGAGGGCGATGTGGGCGATATTGACGCCGAAATCGCCGGCTCCGGCGGCGTGCGCGCCTGGGCGGTGACTGGCCAGATTCAGCGCAGAATCCTGGGTTCTGGCGAGGTTCAGGTGGGGCGCTGAAAAGCGCGCACATGAGCCTTGACGCTGGAGGGGAGCGCCTGTATCCCACCCCCTCTTCGAGCCGGCCGTAAGCTTAAGCTTAGACGCGGTTCGCATTGCGCGACGATCGACCCCCAGCCGCCAGAAGGTGTGTGATCAAGGGTTCGGGCGCGGGGCGTTACGCCTCGTCCATCGCCGCGGTTTTGCGATCCCCCTCTAATCCAAGCGCCGCCCGGCTGGGAGCGGGCGCACAATCCGTCGGCGCAGGGCCAGAGCAACCGGCCTGCGCCGCCGCATTGTGCGTTGGCCGCGCTTTCGCACTGTTTGGGAATTTTCGGTGATGATGCAGCAAAACATCCGGATCAGGCTGAAGGCCTTCGATCACCGCACGCTCGATCTTTCGGCGAAGGAGATCGTCTCCACCGCCAAGCGTACGGGCGCGACTGTCGTGGGCCCCGTGCCGCTGCCGACGCGGACGGAAAAGTTCACCGTCAACCGCTCGCCGCACATCGACAAGAAGAGCCGCGAGCAATTCGAGATCCGCACGCATAAGCGCGTGTTGGACATCATCCAACCGACGCCGCAAACGGTGGACGCGCTGATGAAGCTCGATCTGTCCGCCGGCGTCGACGTGCAAATCCAAGTGCTCGGGTAATCACGATGGCTGAGAAACAAAAATCGCGCCGAACCGGCGTGCTGGCCCGCAAGGTCGGCATGATGCGCGTGTTCGGGGACGATGGCGCCCACATCCCCGTTACCGTGCTCGATCTCGATGGCTGCCAGGTCGTCGGCCGGCGCACGGTGACCGCCGAAGACTTTACCGACGCCACCGGCGCCAAGGTTGAGTTGAAGCCTAAGAAGAGCCGCAAGAACGCCTCCGGCAATGCGCCCGCGCGCCAACCCAAGGGCGACGGCTACACCGCGTTGCAGTTGGGCGCCGGCAAGGCCAAGGCCAAGAACAAGTCGCAGGCCGAGCGCGGCCAGTTCGGCCGTTCCAAGGTCGAGCCCAAGGCCATCGTGCGCGAGTTCCGCGTCAGCGAAGACAGCCTGCTGCCGGTGGGCGCGGTTCTTTCCGCTGCGCATTTCGTGCCGGGCCAGAAGGTGGACGTTGCGGGCGTCTCCATTGGCAAAGGCTTCGCGGGTGCGATGAAGCGTTGGAATTTCGGCGGCCTGCGCGCCACGCACGGTGTTTCCGTGTCGCACCGCTCGCACGGCTCGACCGGCCAACGCCAAGATCCCGGCAAGGTGTTCAAGGGCAAGAAGATGGCCGGCCACCTCGGCGATGAGCGCGTCACCACGCAGAACCTGCAGGTCGTGCGCGTTGATGAAGCCCGGGGCCTTATCTTCGTGAAGGGCGCTGTGCCCGGCGCCGAAGGCGGCTGGGTTGAAGTGCGCGACGCCGCCAAGGCCGCGCTGCCGAAAGAGGCGCCCACGCCGGCCGGCGTGCGCCAAGCGCAAGCGGCGGAGTGAGGGTCATGAAACTCGACATCCAAACCCTCGACGCCAAGAGCGCTGGTTCGATCGACCTCGACGACGCTGTGTTCGGCATCAAGGAAGTCCGCGCCGACATCCTGCAGCGTATGGTGAAGTACCAACTCGCCAAGCGCCGCGCCGGCACGCACAAGACGCTTTCGCGCGGCGAAGTCGCGCGGTCGCACTCCAAGCTCTACAAGCAGAAGGGCACCGGCCAAGCCCGTCACGGCTCGGCCAACGCGCCGATTTTCCGCGGCGGCGGCCATGCCCACAATCGCCTGCCGCGCGATTACACGCATAGCCTGCCGAAGAAGGTGCGCGCTCTGGCGCTGCGCCATGCGCTTTCCGCGAAGGTCAACGCCGGCGATCTCATCGTGGTCGACGCGCTGTCCTTGAAGGAAGCCAAGACCGCCGCTCTCGCCAAGCACCTGGGCCAGCTGAAGCTCGAGAGCGCGCTGTTTATTTCCGGCGCCACCGTGGATGCGAACTTCGCCCGCGCCGCCGGCAAC
>JAEUMU010000053.1 GCA_016791325.1 Hyphomonadaceae bacterium | reverse complement strand
GGCAAGTGGCTCAAGATCAACACCGAGTACGCCAAGATCTGGCCGAACATTACGGTGAAAGGCACGCCGCCGCAGGACGCCGACGACTTCAAGGACCAAAAAGGTAAATTCGAGAAGTATTTCAGCACCGAGCCCGGTTCGGGTGACTGAGGGAAGAGCGTAACCGCCGCTTCCGAAACGCCGATTTTTGTGTTATGGTCACTTCATAAATGAGGGCGCGCGCGCCGCGCGCCGCCAGTTGGATCGATCCATAGGCAGCTCAGCACGCCATTCTGGGGAATGACAAGGTCGCCCGCGGCCCAGCCGACGGTTTTGCCTTGCGCCTCCGCGCGTGACTGCCTCGGGAGCGGGTTTCAGCTGGTCAAATCACCAGTTGGGATACGGAGATACCGCATGCAGACCGCTCACCCGTCGATCGCGTTCCGCCCGGGCGACCACATCGTCTATCCGGCGCACGGTGTTGGGCGCGTGATGGGCGTCGAGAAGCAAGCTGTCGCCGGGATCGACCTGGACGTGTTTGTGATCTCGTTCGAGCAAGACAAAATGACGCTGCGCGTGCCGACGACGAAGGCGCGCTCTTGCGGCATGCGCGCGCTGGCGTCGAGTGAAGTGGTCGACCAAGCGATGAAGACGCTGCAAGGCCGGGCGCGGATCAAGCGCACCATGTGGTCGCGCCGCGCGCAAGAATACGAAGCGAAGATCAATTCGGGCGATCTAGTGCAGATCGCCGAAGTGGTCCGCGATCTTCACCGCGCCACCGACCAGCCGGAACAATCCTATTCCGAGCGTCAGCTTTATGAGAGCGCGCTCGATCGCATGGCGCGCGAACTCGCGGCGGTCGAAAAGACGGACCGTGACGCGGCGGTGCAAAAGCTGACGACCTCGCTGGCGGCGAAGAAGCCGCGCGGCGCGGCGGCGGCCGCCGCCGAAGCTGAAGCGGCGGATGAAGTGGTTGAGGAAGCCGCGGCCTAAACCGCCGGCTGGGAAACAATGCGAAGGGCCGGGCCGAAAGGTCCGGCCTTTTTCATTGGGCGATGAGTTCAAGCTGGCTCGCGTGTTCCAGGCAGAGTTGCGGCTGGCCGCGGAACACGCCCAGCGGCCCGCGCGCCCGTACGCGCGCGCCGTTGAGTGAAGCCAGCGCCGGACCATCCCAAGCTGAGAAATTCTCACCGAAGACAACCAGCGCGAAGGGCGCTTCGCCGCCCTCCAGGCTCAGCGATGCGCGCCGGTCGAACACTTGCGCGTCGCTGATTGCGCCTTCGACGATGCGATAGGGCGCATCGCCACGCAGGCAGTTGACGTTGGCCTCCAGCGCGACTTGGCGCGCGGCGTGTGGATTCAGGGCGCGGTATTCGCGCCGGCCCCAAAGCCCACGCCCGTTTTCTCGCGCCTGCGTTTCGAGCGCGAGCAATTCTTCCGTGCGCGCGTGATTATTGGCGCGTGGGCGCACGTAAGCCGCGCCCCGCGAAACCAGTTCGTGCTGTAGCCAGAACCAGCGCCCGCCTTCGCTCTTGACGAACACATGCGCGACGGCTGCTTCCGGCGCCGTTTCCTCGCCCTCGCGGGGGCGGCCCACCCAGCGCCGGTTTCCGCCATAGGCCAGCAGCACATCGCGATGCAGCGCAAAGGCTTCGAGTTCGCCTTGGGCCTGCGCCGCGTAAGGCTGATCGCCGCGCGGTGCGTCGATCTCGGCGAGGAAGACGCGAAGGCCGCTATCGAGTTCGAGCGTATCGCCGCCATAGGCGCGCACGACACGGCCTTCTTCGCCGCGCTCCAGTTCGCCGATCTGCGGCCCGCATGCGGCGAGGAGAGCGAGCACAATGAATATGGACCGCCGGCCCCCCCGCCGGCATGCAGCGGTGTTGGCCGGCGAGGGCTCTGGCGGTCCATATTGCGTGCCCATCAATATCCGCCCGCGGCGCCATCCTTGCGCATTTCGGTCGCCGCTTCATAGACGCCATTGGAATTGCGCATGATCGCCTGGTAGCCGCCGAAGCTGCCGTCGGCGGGGCGCAGGCGATGGCCGCGGCGCTCAAGCTCCGCGCGCACTTCCGGCGGCACACCGTTTTCCATCGCGACGAAACCAACGCCATCAGGCTCTTCGCCCGTGGGTTCAGCGCCGCCATAGAAGCGATAGCGCGCGGCGTCACCGGCCGCCTGCAAATCCAAATCGTAGTCGACCAGATTGACGATGATCTGCACGTGGCCTTGCGGCTGCATGTCGCCGCCCATCACGCCGAACGCGAGCCAGGGCTGGCCATTGCGCAACGCGAACGCGGGAATGATGGTTTGAAACGGACGCCGCCCCGGCATGTATTGGTTCGGATGCCCGCGCTCGAGCGAGAACAACTCCGCGCGGTCCTGCAGCATGAAGCCGAGGCCATCGGGCACGAGCCCAGACCCCATGCCGCGATAATTGGATTGAATCAGCGACACCATCATGCCGTCTGAATCGGCGGTGGTGAGATAGGTGGTGTCGCCGTCAATCCTGAGTTCCGCGTGCGGTGGCGGCGGAATGGCGCGATCGGCGCCGATCATGGCGCGGCGCTCAGCCGTGTATTCATCCGTCAGCAAGCGGCTTACGTCGAAATGGGTGAAGGCTGGATCGCCATAGAACTGCGCGCGGTCGGCGAAGGCCAGGCGCGTCGCTTCAATCTGCGTGTGGAGCGAGTCTGCGGAGAGGAAGCCCATCTCGCGCAGATTGAAGCCATCGAGGATGCGCAGTGTTTGCAGCGCCACGACACCCTGGCTGTTCGGCGGCAATTCGCACACCTCCACATCGCGATAGGGCGCGCACACCGGATCGACCCATTCGCCCTGATGCTCGGCGAAATCCTCGTAGCGCAGCCAGCCGCCGATGCGGCGCATGTAGCTATCGATCGTGCGGGCAATCGGGCCGCGATAATATGCATCGCGACCCTCACGGCCGATCAGCTCCAGCGTGTTGGCGAGATCGGGATTGGTGAAGGGGGAGTGGCCATCCGGAAGCTGGCCATGCTCTCGGCAGTCATCTTCACACCAATACGTTGCGCGAGCATTGGCGATTTCCTGCAATCGCCCAGCTTCGAACTCTGCTTCTAGGCGCCGCCTGTTGTTCGCCCAATACATCGCAATG
>JAEUMU010000010.1 GCA_016791325.1 Hyphomonadaceae bacterium | reverse complement strand
CCGGGTGACGTTCGCTGACGACATCGTCGGCATCGTGGATGTGACCTATATCCAGCGGTTGCATCACCGGCCGCTTACGCTCGATATCTACACCACAGCAGACGCCCTCGCCGGCGCCCGCCGGCCGCTCATCATCTATGTGCACGGCGGCGCTTGGGTCACGGGCACGCCACGACAGATGCCAAGCGTATTGGCGATGCTCGCCGCGCAAGGGTTCGTGGTCGCTTCCATTGAGTATCGCCTGGATGGGGAGCAACACTTCCCCAACGCAATTCACGATGTGAAGGACGCGATTAGATTCCTGCGTGCCAACGCACGTGAGTATGGCGTCGATCCGGATCACGTGGGCATTTGGGGCGATTCCGCAGGCGGTCAGCTGGCTGCATTGGCGACTTTGAGTTGCGGCGCCGAGGCGGTCGCGCCCCCTTCGCGGGAAGGCATGGAGACGATCTCTGACTGCGTGCAAGCGGGTGTCTCATGGTACGGCGTGCACGACTTCTCCACTGTGCCGACACCGCCCGGCAACACAGGCCCGGCGCCATATCTCGGCTGCGCCGAGTTCCGTTGTCCCGCCGAGGTCATGGCGCGGGCCAGCCCCGTCACTTATGTCGATCGAAGCGACCCGCCTATGCTACTCATCCATGGCCTCGCAGACACGCTCGTTGCGGTCAGCCAAACAGAAGAACTTGAGGCGCGCCTGCGCACAGCAGGCGCCGATGTGGAGGCGATCTATATCGCCGATGTAGATCATGGATTTCGCGGCATGACGCCCGAGATCACCCGATCAGCACGCAATCAAGCGCTGAACGCCACTCTGCGGTTCTTCCAAATGCGACTTGTAATTCACTAGCTCAGGCGCTCGCCCCAAGAGAATCCCACCGCACCTCCGCGCGCAGCCCCCCAAGCGGAGATTTTCCGAGTTCGAGCGCGCCGCCGCTCATCTCTGCAACGTCGCGCGCAATGGCAAGCCCAAGCCCATGTCCAGGTTCCGCCTCATCAAGGCGCATACCGCGCTTGAGCGCCTGCGCCGCATCTTCCTCTGACAAACCAGGGCCATCGTCATCAATGCGCAGGACACCATCCTCCCCGCTCACGCGCACACGCGCGCGTGCGAAGCGCGCGGCATTTTCCAGAAGCGGCCCGGCGAGCTCCATCAGCGCCATTTCACTCAGCGGCAGCGTAACAGCCCCCAATGCATTCTCGAAATTCACCTGCTGACCCGCCGCCGTCCTCTCAACAACCGCGACCAGCCGGTCTATGATCGGAGCGGCTGGCCTGCGCGGTGAATCTTGTTCGGCGGCGATCCGCGTGCGCGTCAACTCACGCTCCACAGCGTCGCGCGCCGATTCAATGGCGCGATCAAGGCCATCAGCGGCGTCGCCAGCCCCCGCTTCCCGAGCGCGGCGGCTTTGCGCTGCAAGCGCCGCAAGCGGGGTCTTAAGCGAGTGAGCGAGGTCCGCCGCGCGCCGTCGCGCACGCTCCATATCGCGCTGCCGCGCGTCGGCGAGTGCATTGATCGCCTGCGCCAGCGGCGCTGCCTCGGCGGGATAATCGTCTTCCTGCAACCTTGCGCCTGCATGCCCTTGCATCTCGGCAAGCGCCGCGCGGACATCATCAAGCGGTTTCAACCCTAACTGAACCTGCGCCCAAGCGGCCGCAGCCAGCACGGCCCAAAGCAACACGAGAAATATGCCTAGATCGCGCGAGAACTCGTCGCGCGCCGCCGTGACTTGCGCGTGATCTGCGGCGAGCATCACCTGAATGGGCGCCGCCACCTCGCGCAACGAGACTTCGCGGGCGACGAACACGAGCCTTTGTCCGAACGGGCCCGCCACATCGCCTGTGGCCCAGCCGCTGGTCGCAACGGTTTTGTTCGGCGTCATGGTCTCGTCCCACAAGGATCGAGATCGCAACACGACAGCACCCTCATTGACTTGCCAATAAAGCCCGCTGGAAGGGCGATCAAAGCGAGGATCGAAAGGCTCAGGATCAACGGCGAGCGCGCCATCCGCTGTCCGGGTCAGACCCGCGACGAGATCGCGCCCATGCTGGATGAGGTTGGCCTCAACCCCGCGCTCGACATGGGCCTCGAACAAATAACCCATAATGATCCAGGCTGCGGCGAGCGCGGCGAAGATCGCCCCAGCGGCGCCCGCGAGCAATCGCCACCGCAGCGAACGTGTGATCATGTTTCGCTCAACGCATAGCCAAAGCCACGGCGTGTTTCGATTATGTCGGCCCCGATCTTACGCCGCACGCGCGCAATCAAAGCCTCTATCGCGTTGGCATCCACGGCGGTTTCGGCGCCATGCAGATGCTCGGCCAATTCTCCGGCGGAAACCACGCGCCCAGGTTGATGCGCCAGATAATCCAGCATCCGGTATTCCAGCGGCGACACCCGATGCGCCGCCCCATCCACAGCCACGCTCATACGCCGGGTATCCAGCGTAAGACGCCCGACAGTCAAAACAGGCGCGGCGTAGCCGCCAGCACGGCGAACGAGCGCGCGCACCCGCGCCGTCAGTTCGCCAAGTTCGAAGGGCTTGCCCAGATAGTCATCCGCGCCGGCTTCAATGCCGTCGACCTTTTCGGTCCACGCGCTGCGCGCCGAGAGCACCAGCACCGGAAATGATCGCCCCGATGCGCGCCACCGCTTGAGCACGCTCAGGCCGTCTAGCTTGGGAAGGCCCAAATCCAATATAGCGACATCGAAATCTTCTGTGTCGCCAGCGAACCAAGCTGCTTCACCGTCCGCGGCCTTCTCCACAAGAAACCCCGCACCCATCAGCGCCTGGGCGATGTCGGCGGCTATTTCAGCGTCATCCTCAACCAGCAGCGCACGCATTAGTCCTCATCTTCCACGCTCAGAACATCACCAGTGCGCGCGTCCAAACTCACTTTGCGAACCCAACCATTGCGCGCAAGAATTTCAATTTCATACACGAGACGCCCGTGTTCTCGCTCAAGTTCAATCTCAAGCACTTCACCAGGGATGGCTCTGAGCGCCCGAGGGAGAATTTCGGCCAGGGGAAGAATTTCTCCGTGCTCATACGCTTCGCGCGCCTCGTCATGGTCGTCGTCACGCCCGCGGCCACGGCCACGGCGCGCATCCGCCTCCGGCGCAGCGAAGACGGCGGTGAGGCAGGCAAGTACGAAAAGGCGGCGCTTCAGACCCATTGAGACCCTTCATCCTGCTGTTTTGCACCTGACGCAACGCTGACAGCCGCCGTCACGGGCATGTCAGCGGGCGCCTTCCACAACGGGCCGGCCGACGCAGTTCGCGTCAGTATCCGAGGGAGCATCACCAATGACCATCCGCCACACCATCGCCGCTATTTGCTTCAGCCTGACCGCGCCATCACTTGCCGCCGCGCAAACACAGCCGTCGACCGGCGAAAATCTGCCACTCAGCACAATCGAGCAACGCCTCACCGCGGACGGCTTCCGTGTGGTCGAAATCGAGCGTTACGCCAACTCCGTGGAAGTCAAAGGCTACGATCGCGCTGGACAGTGCATGGAATTGTACCTCCACCCGCGCACAGGTGATGTGCTGCGCCGTGAGCGGGACGACGATTGCAGCCGCTCCGATAGATCGGACGACAGCCATCATCGCGGCCACTCCAGCGATTCGGACGATCACCACCGCCGCCGGGGCGGCCGCTAAGCCGCGTCGCCCTTGAACTTGAGCACTAGGAGGCAGGCATGACAACAATGCAAACCGCCGAGCACAAGGTGCGGGTTTGGGACGCGCCAACCCGCCTATTCCACTGGGGCCTGCTCGCGCTTGTCCTCGTCGCTTGGTTTACCGGCGAAGAGGAAGGCGCCGCCGCGCAGATTCACCGCTACGCTGGCGAAGCCATCGCAGGCCTCATCGTCTTTCGCATCATCTGGGGGTTCGCCGGCGGCGAACATGCGCGCTTTGGCAATTTCGCCGCGGGTCCCGGCGCTATCGTCGCGCATGTGCGCGATCTCTTTTCACGCCAGCCGAGACGTCACCTCGGACATAACCCGCTCGGCGGACTAGCAGTGTTTCTGCTCCTGGGTGTGGTCGCAGGCGTCGTCGTCACCGGCCTATTCAGCGGCAGCGATGAGAACACGGGTCCGCTCGCTGGCCTGTGGGGACTGGAACTCTCTGAAGTGCACGAGGTCTTATTCCGCGTGCTTCAGGTCTTGGTCGTCATCCACGTGCTCGGCGTTGTGGTGGAGTCGCTTGCAGCCAAGGATGCGCTCGTGCCCGCCATGATCACAGGATCGAAACGCCGGCGTGAAGACGAACCTCACCAGGACGCAGCGCGCGCCGGATTCTTGCCCCTGCTTGTCGCGGTGTCAGCAGGCATAGCTGTCAGCGTCGCACTCGCAGTCCAACAGCCGCGTCTGAACGCCAGCTCCGAGCATACGTCTGAATACGAGCATGATGTTGAATACGGGGGCGACACGGAACACGAGCGATGACCGGCCTAAGCGACGAGGCGCTCGGGTTCGCTGTCGAACAGCGCCCCTAGCGCCTCGCGCACGCGTTCTGGCTCAACAAGCATGCAAATAGCTTTGCGCGCATCCCGCGCCGCAGCTCCAAAAATCGTATCAATAGTCCAGGCGATGTGCTTGCGCGCGACACGTAGGCCAAGGCCCACATCGTAGAAATCGAGTGTGTCATTGTAGAGCGCCAGCAATGACGTCAGCAGCTGCGCGCGCGGCGGTGGCGCAACCTCTCCGCCATGCCTGAGCGCGCGTTCCAAGGCGCCGGGAAGCCAAGGGCGGCCCTGCGCGGCGCGCCCGATCATGACACCCGCGGCGCCCGAGGCGGAAAGCGCGCGTCGCGCATCGTGCGCGCTCGCGATGTCGCCATTTGCAACAACCGGGATCGTCACAGCCTCGACCACCGAGCCAATCGCAGCCCAATCGGCGGCCCCGGAGAAGAACTGACTTCGCGTTCTGCCATGCACCGTTATCATGCGCACGCCCGCTGACTGCGCGCTTCTGGCGATCTCTGGCGCATTCAGGCTTTGGTTATCCCAACCGAGCCGCATCTTCAGCGTAACCGGCAACGCAGTGGCTTCCACCGTCGCCTCAATCAAGCGAAGAGCCGCCGCCGGATCGCGCATCAGCGCCGAACCGCACAGCCCTGAGGTGACGCTCTTGGATGGACAACCCATGTTGATGTCGATCACATCCGCGCCAACCGCTTCCGCCAAGCGGGCGCCTTCCGCCATCCAGCGCGGCTCGCGACCGGCCAATTGAATGACGAGAGGGGAAATCACCCCGGCGCCTGCGGCGCGGCGCACCATGTCCAC
>JAEUMU010000239.1 GCA_016791325.1 Hyphomonadaceae bacterium | reverse complement strand
TGAAATCTGGGTTCTGGATCAGGCGACGATCTGCGCGGCTTGGCTCATCACGCTCATCGCGAACGGGACGAACAGGGCGGCGGCGGCGATCAGGCTGGTGAACTTGGCGGTCATTGGCTTGGCTCCTCATCTCGAAGCGCCGTCGCTTCGATGACTTGAACCTAGCCGGCCCCCGGCCGGGGCGATGTGACGATGGTCACGCGCTAGCGCACGCGCCGCCAGACTTGGCGCAGGCGCGCGTCGCGGCCGCAGCCTTGGCGGTAGCGCTGGTAGCGGCCCGGATTCCGGGCGGCGTAGTTGCGGTGGTATTCCTCCGCCAGCGTGAAATGGCTGCGCGGCAGGATGGGCGTAATGACGCGACCCTGCACGCGCCCGCTTTCGATCAGGCGCGCGCGGCTGGCTTCGGCGATAGGGCGCTGGGTTTCGGTGACGAAAATGGCCGGTCGATAGGAAGGGCCGCGATCGCAGAACTGGCCGTTTGCGTCGGTGGGGTCGGTCAGCGGCCAGTAGCGTTCGATCAGTTGTGCGTAGGTGATGCGGCTGGCGTCGAAACGCACACGCACGGCTTCATAATGGCCTTCGTGGCTTTGGTAGGTGGGGTTGCGTGAGCGCCCGCCAGTATAGCCGCTCTCGACCGAAACGACGCCTGGGATCGCGCCCATGTCGTGCTCCATGCACCAGAAACAGCCGCCGGCGAAAACGGCCTCTTCAATGCGCGGCTGTTGCGCGACGGCGGGCGTGGCGAAGAACAGCGCGAAGGCGGCGAGAAGGGCGCGGATCATGCGAAAGTATACGCGCCGCGTTGGAGGCCGGTTTCCACGACGCTGCTACGCTTCATCGCGCAATGCGCGCAGGCGGAGTGTTTCACGGTAAACCCGCAGGCGTTCGTCCCGCTCGCGGCCGAGATCGTAGAGCAGATCCCAGGAATACAGGCCGCTGTCGTGGCCATCGTCGAAAGTGATGCGCACGGCGTAGCGGCCTACAGGATCGACGCGCACAACCCCGACATTTGCCTTCCCGGTGACGGGCGGCGGCGGACTCGGGCCGTGGCCCTTGTTCTCCGCGCTGGGGCTTTCCACGCGCAGCAGCTCAAACGGAATATCGAACGCGGCGCCGTCATCGAAGCGGATGTGCAGCGCCTTAGCCTCACGATCGAATACGAGGTCCGTCGGCCAAGGGCGGGAGAGGGGCTCTGCGCTCATTCTTCGGCCCCCAGCTCGCGCGCCTCATCGATCAGCATGATGGCGACGCCGTCACGCACGGGATAAGCCAGCCGCGCGGTTTCGCTGACTAATTCCTGCCGCAAGCGATCGTAGCGCAGCGGCGTTCGCGTTTGCGGGCAAATCAGCACTTCGAGCAGCTTCGGATCGAGCTCATTCATTGGATGGCCTGTGGACCCTGATCAGAGGCTGCATCCCATTCCAGCAAAGCGATCAGGGCGCGGGCGCGGCTCTCCAGAGTCTCGGATTCGAGCAGCGCCTGCTTGGCAGCGTGGTCAAACGGGCAAATCTGCGCGGCGACATTGACGACGGTTTCGGTGGGCGCCTGCTCGACTGCGTCCCAATCGACATTGAAGCCGTGCAGGGCGGCGTAGGTTTTCAGCGAACGCATCAGCTCGTCGCGGTTGATGGCGCGTTCGCTCTCCGGCGTGAAATCGTGAGCGAAGGCTTCGTAGGACACCATGGCCTGGCGATAGGGCAGATCGCTATTCAGTTCTGCGAGCACGTTGAAGCGGCAAATGCCGGTGAGCGTAATGAGATAGCGCCCGTCATCAGCTTCGGAGAACGCCGTGATGCGACCGGCCGTGCCGACATTGGAGAGTTGAGGAACGGGTTCGTTCTCTTCACCGCTTGCGGGCTGAATAACGCCGATCAGGCGGTTCCCGGCGAGGGCGTCGTCCACCATGTTGAGGTAACGCGGCTCAAACACGTTGAGCGCCAGCACGCCGCGCGGCATGACGATAGCACCCTGTAGCGGAAACAAGGGCAGGGTTTGAGGCAAGTCCGCCGGGCGGCGATAACCGAATGCGCTCATGAGAACAGGATCGCGGAAAGTTTGCGCCGGCCTTGCTTGGCGACGTCCGACATGGGGCCGGCGGCTTCGAAGATCTTCAGCAGCTGTTTGCGCGCCGCTTCTTCGTTCCATTCGCGGTTCTTGGCGATGATGGCGAGCAAATGCTCGCTCGCGGCTTCGAGGTCGCCGCGGGCGGAAAGCGCCTCGGCGAGATCGTAGCGGGCCTGGAAGTCATTCGGATTGGCGCTGACCTTGGCTTCAAGTTCGCGTGTGTCGCCGACATCGCTGGCGCTGGCGGCGAGTTCGAGCGCTGCGCGCACGCCGGCGATCTCGGCGTCGTTCTGCTTTTCGGGAGGCGCCATGTCGAGCACGGCGCGGGCCTGCTCGGCGTCGCCCGATTGCAGGTAAAGCCGCGCCATGCCCGCGATGGCCTTGGCGTTGGCGGGATCAATCTGCAGCGCCGCGGCGAAGGATTGCGCCGCCCCGCCCAGATCGCCCAACGATAAGCTCTCGGCGGCTTGATCCAGCATCGCGTTGATATCGTCAGCGCTGCCGGCGCCGATGAGGCGATCAACGAACTGCTTGATCTGGCTTTCGGCCACCGCGCCCATGAAGCCATCGACCGGGCGACCCTTGTCAAAGGCATAGACGGCTGGGATCGAGCGCACGCCCAACTGGCCGGCTACGCCGGGATGGTCATCGATATTGATTTTGACGAGGCGCACTTTGCCGCCCGCTGCACGCACAGCCTTCTCCAGTGGCGGGCCCAGCGTTTTACAAGGGCCACACCAGGGGGCCCAGAAATCAACAATGACCGGCGCCGCGTTGGAGGCTTCGATTACGTCGGCCATGAAGCCCTGATCGCTGCCGTCTTTGATGATGTCGCGTTCCGGCGGGGCTGCGCCGTCGATGAAGGTCATGACGTCCTCTGAATTGCTCAGCGCTCTATTTGGGCCGCCGCGGCGGCAGGTTCAATCAAGCTTGGGGCCCCTGCGGCGTCGAAGCGGAGACGAATGGGCTCGTGGCCCGTCGCGTGGACAAAGCGCACGAGGTCAACCGGGCTAACAGCCGTGGTGGCGTCGTTCCGCAGGGGGTGAAAATTGAGCGGGTCGTGGGCGAAGAGCGCGTCATCGAGAATAAGTCGCACCGCGCCTGCCGCATCGTTGATGACGGCGAAAACCGTGACCGAGCCGGGCGTTACGCCGAGGTGGCGGAGCAGCAGATCGGCGGAGCCAAAGCTCAACCGGCCGGCGCCGATCAATTTGGCTACGGCATTGAGATCAATCCGGCTTTCGGCAATCGCCGAGATGAGCCAGAGCCCCCCCTTTTTGTCTTTGAGAAACAGGTTCTTGGTGTGGCCGCCCGGCATTTGCGCTTTAATCTCAGCGCCGTCGCCCACAGTGAACACCTGCCGGTGGCGGATCGTCTTGTGAGAGATCGCGAGGGCGTCAAAACGGGCGAACAGGTCTTCCGGCGTGGCGGGCATGGCGTCTCCCCTTGGCGCACGGCGGCTGGCTCGTCTAGGGAGGGGTGATGAAACTCACCTGTTATCAAGTCGATCCACAGCCGGCGGAACTCGTGCCTGGCGGGCCCGACCGAGATTGGATGGATCGGTTTTCAGACCGCCATCCGTACCGTTGCCTGCCCCTTGTGGTCGCGAACACAACCGGCTGGCAATTGCTCTCGCCGGTCTCGTTCACCGCAACCTGGAACGGCGGGCCGCGCATCGAGGACATCCGGCTCGACCCCGACGACGATACGCCGCGAGCGCTGCTGGACCGCTGGGCGGTGTCGCACTTTTCAGGCGGGGTGTTGACGTTTCACACCGGCTATCTGTTCCGCACCGAGCCGGGCTGGGACTTATGGGTCGGCGGCCCGCCAAACGCGATCAAGGACGGCATCCAACCGCTCGTCGGCGTGGTGGAGACATATTGGCTGCCATTCCCCTTCACCATGAACTGGCGCTTCACCCGCCCAGGCATGATTCAGTTCAAGAGGGGCGAGCCCTTCTGTTTCCTGTTTCCGATTCCGCATGAAGAAATGGACGCTACGCAACCGATCATCAAATCCATCCACGATGATGCCGATCTGAAGCGGCAATACGAGGCTTGGGGCCAAAGCCGCACCAACTTCCTCGATAAACTCGCGGATAAGGATAGCGAGGCGGTGAAGCACGGCTGGCAGCGCGATTATTTCCGCGGCCGCACGCCTGAAGGCCATGTCGCCCCAGAAGGGCACATCAATCGCCGACGCCTGAAGACGCCGCGCAAAGCTGAGCCGGGAGAATAAGCGCACGGTAACATTGGGAACCGCGTTCAAACCTTTGTGAGCGCGGGCGTTATTCGCCGTTTTGGCCTTCCAAATTCCTTTGACGCCAATTCTCTGGCGATGTGTCCAAAGGCGCCGATCAATACCCACGTCTCATCCAAGCCGTGATGCAGGCTTGGACGCGCCAGGATTTTCCAGCCGCTGAGCAAGCCGCGCGCGCCGTGCTTGCCCTACGCGCGGAAGACCCCGACGCCCACCAAATCCTCGGCGTGCTGGCGCTGCAGCGTGGTTACCCCGCGCGCGCCTATCAGCATTTGCAACGCGCCGCGAACGCCGCGCCCAGCCAGCCGCAAATCTTCAATCTGCTCGGCGTCGCCGCGCGGCAACTGGACGACCTGGAGCAAGCGCGTGCGGCCTTTTCGCGAGCCGGCGCGCTGGGCCTAAGCGATGGCTGGCGCAATCTGGGCGAACTGGCTTCGGCAGAAGGTCGCGTGAGCGAGGCGCTGGCCGCGTTTGAGAAAGCAGTGGCGCTTGCGCCCAATTCCGTGCCGGCTAACGCCGCGTTGGCGCTGGCGTTGGAGCGCCGTCACGACCTCGCGCGCGCCAAGACGCATGCGGAGCGCGCGTTGCGCGCCGATACCAACAGCCAGACGGCGCGTTTGGCGCTCGGCCAAATTGCGTTGCGCGAACGCGATTTCGCGGGGGCGCGGGCCGTGCTCTCTGGGCTGGTCGAAAATCCCCGCGCCACGGCGGCGAACCGCGCCATCGCGCTCGGGCTGATTGGCGAGGCGCACGATCGCGAAGGTGCGCCAGACGACGCTTTCGCCGCTTTCACCGCGGCGAACCAGGCGTTGCTCTCCGTGTACGGCCCCTACCGAGATATGACCGCATCGCCGTTTCACCCGGCGGCTGTGGCGCGCCTACGTGCGCTGGTGGAAAGCGGCGCCATAGCGGCGGCAGATGGCGCCGTTGCCGAGGCGCCGGTGTTTCTGGTTGGGTTTCCGCGATCGGGCACAACCTTGTTGGACCAGGTTCTGGCCTCGCACCCGCACATCGTCGCATTGGAGGAGCGAGACATATTCGCCCCTGCGATGGCGGACTTTATCGTCAGCGACGCGGGCGTTGCGGCGTTGCCAGGAGCCGGCGCCGATGTGCTCGCCGCGCGCCGTGCGCAATATTGGCGCGCCGCCGATGCGGCGCTGGGGGCGCCGCGCGGGGGACGACTGCTTCTGGATAAACTTCCGCTCAACATCATCTTCTTGCCGCTAATCGCACGCGTGTTTCCAGGTGCGAAGATCATCGTGGCGCTGCGAGACCCGCGCGATGTGATCCTCTCTTGCTACCAGCAGCGCTTCGGCATGAACCCAGCCATGGCGCAATTATTGGAGCTTGAAACCGCGGCTCGCTATTATGACGCTGTGATGGGGCATTACCTGAGCTGCCGCGAGCGGTTAGGCCTTGCGCTGCATGAAGTGCGCTACGAGGATGTCGTCGCTGACTTGGAGGGCGCGGCGCGGAAGCTGGCGCAGTTCCTCAGCCTCCGCTTTGAGCCCGCCATGCTCGATTTCACCGCCACGGCGAAGAAGCGCGATATTGGCACCCCCAGCGCCCGCCAAGTGATCGAGCCGCTCTATACGCGCTCGATTGGCCGCTGGCGCGGCTATGCGCAGCACCTGGCCCCCGCGCTGCCGGTGCTCAACGCCTGGGCCTCGCGGTTCGGCTATCAGGCTTAGCCGCCGGCTTGGTTTTAGCGGGTTGCGCCGCGCCCCGGCGCCGGCCCCCTTGCGTTAACGCGATGGCTCTGCGATACGAGCGCCCCTCAGGCGTGGGCGCTCCCCGCGCCACCCAGGATGCGGGCGTAGCTCAGGGGTAGAGCACAACCTTGCCAAGGTTGGGGTCGTGAGTTCGAATCTCATCGCCCGCTCCATGTTTTCATTCAAGTTTTTGGCTTAGTCGATCGCGGCTTAAGGGTTCGGGTCCGCCGATGGTCCGCGTTGCGAGCGATTTCGCTACCACCTTCGCGCGTCTTGGGGCCAGCCCGACTACTTCGCCGGGCGTAGCGCCCTGAGCTTCCCCGGCAGATCGGCACCTACCACGCTCTCGATCCTCGTTAAGATGAGATACCGAGCCACGTCTGAGCGGCTCTGACCAAATGGGCCGATCAAACCTTCGATTATTTCCACCACCTCGGGGGCTCCGGCGCCGCCCGCGCCGCGTCATTGCGCGGGCTGGTGGGGAGGTCTCCTGGAGTGGCCGAGCAGCCACCGCATCGTCAGCATTACCGCGACTCGCTCCGGCCAAAAGCATATTTGCAGGTCGGCGCACGCATCGCCGGGTCAGCCGGGCCGAACATTCCGTGCAATTCTTTCAACCGCTCGGCGCTGCGAGTGGCGCGGTTCATCCACATAATAGTGCCAAGTTTTTGCCCTGAGGCCGGGAGTTTCCCTTTTGAATCAGGGCCAATTCCGGACTGGAGAGGAAATTGAGTGCGTTGACGAAGGCCCCGTAGGGTGCATGTTGACCAAGCCTCTCAGCGAAGCTTTTGCGCTGTGAGGAGTGTCCTACCTTGAAATTTGCAATCGATTGGCTGCGCCGTCAGGATTGGCGCGCCGTCTGGGCTACGGTGATTGCCGGTGCGATATTGAAGCTGTTCGGCATCGTCTAATCCCAACGTGAGCAGCACCGCCCGATCATGCTGCAGGTGGTTGCGGGGGCTTCAAGCGGCTCTGTCCCGGCGCAGGACCGCCGCCGAATAATACATCATGACCGCAGCGCCAATTTCGCCGCGCCAAGAGCTGGCGCGTATCGTGTGGGCCGAAGATCAGGCCGATCGTTGTGCCAACCTATGGCG
>JAEUMU010000233.1 GCA_016791325.1 Hyphomonadaceae bacterium | reverse complement strand
AATCCCGCCAGCGCACGCAGCAACGTGGTCTTGCCTGCGCCATTGGCCCCGCGCAGCTCCACATAGTCGCCAGCGCCGGCCGAAAAGCTCAGCCCCTCGATCAGCACGCGCTCGCCGCGCGCCAGCGTCAGCGCCTCCACCCGAATCGACGGCGTGTCTTGGAAAGGTCCGCGCCCGCTCATAATCCGGCCTAGCTTCTAGAAAGGGTTGTCTCTCGCGCCAAGGCAGGCCCTTCTAGGCGGGGAGGAAACACGATGCGTCGTTTTGTGGCGGCACTGTTCTTGGGCTTGAGCCTGGCCGCGTGCGGCCCTTCGGATATCGCCAGCGCGCCCGCCGCCGATAGTGCCGGGGGCGGCTACGCCGGCATAGCCCGTGAGGAAGCCGTCGCGGGCCGCGCCGCCACCGCGCCCGCCGCTGAGCCCGCGCCCCCGCCGCCGCCTGCCCAAGCGGGCGAAACCGCCACAAGCAGTCCACAGCCCGCCGGCCCTTCGCCGGTGCTCTACCTCGCCTACACCTACAATATTGGCCTTGAGCTTCCCTCCACACGGCTTTCGGGCGTGGTCGATGCCCATGTCCAGGCTTGCCAGGCGGCAGGCCCGCGCCTGTGCCAACTGATCGGCTCCAACAAGAGCGGCGATCCCGAAAGCTACATGGAAGGCTACGTGTCGCTACGTGGCGAGCCGCAATGGCTGGCGACGTTCATGGCCGGCGTAGCCGCCCAGGCCGACGCCGCCGGCGGGCGCATCACCCAGCAAACCACCAATGCCGAAGATCTCACCCGCCAGATTGTCGACACCGAAGCGCGCCAGCGCGCGCTGATCTCCCTACGCGACCGTTTACAGGATTTGCTTCGCTCCCGGCCCGGGCGGCTGTCCGATTTGCTGGACGTGGAGCGCGAACTGGCCCGCGTCCAGGGCGAACTGGACGCCATCTCCTCAACCCTGGCCGTCATGCGCACGCGCGTGGCGATGTCGGAGCTGACGATCAACTACCGCTCGCAGCCCCGCTCCGTCGGCAGCGACACCTTCCGCCCCCTGCGCGACGCCTTCGCCGGCTTCTTGGGCATAGTCGTCGCCGGCTTTGCGGCGATCATCACCATTATCGCCGGGCTGATCCCGGTCGCGGTTGTGGTCATACCGCTTGGGTGGTTGCTGTTGCGCTGGCGGCGCGCGCGTGGCGGGCGCTTCTTCGGCCGCGCCCCGCCACCACCCCCGCCAGCCTGAGAATCATTCGCAAACACCGCGGCGCCAGCTCAATTGCGTGTTCACAAAACGGCGTTACATAAGCTCTGCCGCGCGCCGGTTTGATTCCGGATTTGGGGCGCTCCCCAACGCGTTTGCATCTCTGAAGCTCTTAAGCCGGATGCATACCCATGCCCTCTCTAAACTCATTCAACGCCCGCACGACGCTTGAGGTCGGCGGCAAGTCCTTCACGTATTTCAATCTCAAGGCCGCAAGCGCCAACGGCCTTGGCGATATTTCCAAGCTGCCGATGTCGCTCAAGGTGCTGCTGGAAAATCTGCTGCGCACCGAAGATGGCGTCGCCGTCAAGAAAGCCGACATCCTGGCCATGACGTCATGGCTGGTGAACCGCGGCAAGAACGAGGTTGAGATCGCCTTCAGCCCTGCGCGCGTGCTGATGCAGGATTTCACCGGCGTGCCAGCCGTGGTCGATCTCGCCGCCATGCGCGACGCCGCCGCCAAGCTCGGCGCCAATCCTGAGCGCATCAATCCGCTCGTGCCTGTCGATCTCGTGATCGATCACTCGGTCATGGTCGATCACTTCGCCAGCGCCGGCGCCTTCAAGCAGAACGTCGAGCTTGAATACCAACGCAACGGCGAACGCTATCAATTCCTGCGCTGGGGCCAGGAAGCGTTCGCGGATTTCCGCGTCGTGCCGCCCGGCACCGGCATTTGCCACCAGGTGAACCTCGAATATCTCGGCCAGAGCGTGTGGGTGCGTGAGGTCGATGGCGCGCTCACCGCCTATCCGGACACAGTCGTCGGCACCGATAGCCACACCACCATGATCAACGGCATCGGCGTGCTGGGTTGGGGCGTCGGCGGCATCGAAGCCGAAGCGGCGATGCTGGGCCAGCCGATTTCCATGCTGATCCCCGAAGTGATCGGCTTCCGCCTATCCGGCAAGCTGCCCGAAGGCGCAACCGCCACCGATCTCGTGCTCACTGTCACGCAGATGCTGCGCAAGAAAGGCGTGGTCGGCAAATTCGTTGAATTCTACGGCCCCGGCCTCGATGCGATGAGCGTGGAAGATCGCGCCACCATCGCCAACATGGCCCCCGAATACGGCGCCACCTGCGGCTTCTTCCCGGTCGATGACAAAACCATCGCCTACCTCGCCGCCACCGGGCGCGATCCCGCGCGCGTGGCGCTAGTGGAAGCCTATTGCAAACAGCAGGGCCTGTGGCGCACCGCCGACGAACCGGAATTCACCGATACGCTTGAGCTTTCGCTGTCGGATGTGCGCCCATCGCTCGCCGGCCCCAAGCGCCCGCAGGATCGCGTTCTGCTCGGCGGCGTGGCCGAAGGCTTCACCAAAGTGATGAACGATGAATTCCGCAAAGGCGGCGAACTCAAAAAGCGCGCGCCGGTCGCGGATGCGGGCCATGATGTGGGCCATGGCGATGTGGTCATCGCCGCCATCACCTCCTGCACCAACACATCAAACCCCAGCGTGCTGATCGCCGCGGGCCTGGTGGCGCGCAACGCGGTGAAGAAGGGCCTGAAGACCAAGCCGTGGGTCAAAACCTCGCTGGCGCCTGGATCACAGGTCGTCACCGATTATCTGGCCAAGGCCGGGCTCGATAAGGATCTCGATGCGCTGGGCTTCAATCTGGTCGGCTATGGCTGCACCACCTGCATCGGTAATTCCGGCCCCCTGCCGCCGGCGATTTCCGCCGCAGTTACGGAAGCCGATCTCGTCGTCGCCTCGGTGCTGTCCGGCAATCGCAATTTCGAAGGTCGCGTGAACCAGGACGTGCGCGCCAACTATCTTGCATCGCCGCCGCTCGTGGTCGCCTACGCGCTCGCGGGCTCAATCTACACCAATCTTGAAACCGAGCCGCTCGGCCAAGGCAGCGATGGCAAGCCTGTGTTCCTGAAGGACATCTGGCCCACCAATCAGGAAATCGAATCCGTGGTGCGCGCCTCCGTCACCAAGGCCATGTTCGACGCCCGCTACGGCGATGTGTTCAAGGGTGATGCGCATTGGCAGGCCATTAAGGTCACGGGCGGACGCACCTATGCGTGGGATAACAAATCCACCTACGTTCAGAACCCGCCGTATTTCGAGGGCATGAGCATGACGCCCACCCCGCCGAAGGATGTGGCGAACGCTCACGTGCTTGGCCTCTTCGGCGACAGCATCACCACCGATCACATCAGCCCCGCGGGCTCAATCAAGAAGGTCAGCCCCGCCGGCGCCTATTTGACCGAGCACGGCGTGCCGCAATCGGAGTTCAACTCCTACGGCGCCCGGCGCGGCAATCACGAGGTGATGATGCGCGGCACCTTCGCCAACATTCGCATCAAGAACGCCATGGTGAAGGACGCCGCCGGGAATGTGATCGAAGGCGGTTGGACCATTCATCACCCTTCCGGCGAGAAGATGTTCATCTACGACGCCGCCATGCGCTACCAGCAGGAAGGTAAGCAGCTCGTCATCTTCGCCGGCAAGGAATACGGCACCGGCTCTTCGCGCGATTGGGCGGCCAAGGGCACCACGCTGCTCGGCGTGCGCGCTGTGGTGGCGGAGAGCTTTGAGCGCATCCACCGCTCGAACCTGATCGGCATGGGCGTGCTGCCGCTGCAATTCGTCGATGGCCAGAGCTGGCAGGGCCTCGGCCTCACCGGCGCGGAAACTGTCTCGATCGATGGGCTCGCGCAGCTTGGCCCGCGCCAACCCGTCACCCTCAAAATCACCCGCCCCGGCGGCAAGGTTGACGAGGTCGCGGTTCAATGCCGGATCGACACGGAGAACGAGGTCGAATACTTCCGCAATGGGGGTATTCTGCACTATGTGCTGCGGTCTCTGGCGAAAAGCGCATGATGTTCCCCGTCACGCCGGTTTGATTCGAACCCGGCGTGACGGGCGCTCATGCTGGGCGGCATGATCGGGCGCATCCTTGCCGCCGTGCTGTTGGCCGTGGCGGCATTCGCCGCGACGCCGGCGCACGCGCAGACAGCGGGCGAACGCGCCGAGGTCGTGGTCGAGCTCTACACCAGCCAGGGCGGCTGCACGCAGTGCCCGCGCGCCAACCGCCTGCTGGGCTGGTATGGGCGCGAGCCGCGGGTGCTGGCGCTGACTTTCCCCGTCAACATCTGGGACTATCTCGGCTGGCGCGACACCTTCGCCCAGCCCGAATTCAGCGAGCGCCAACGCGCCTACTCGCGCGCGCTGCGCGTGCGTGGGCGCTTTACCCCGCAATTGGTGATGAACGGCGCCCGCCAAATCAGCGCCGCCGATTGGGACGCCGCGCGCGCCACGCTCGATCAGGCGCGCAGCCACCGTCTTGATGCGCCGCGTCTGACCATCACCCGCCTGCGCAGCGGACGCGTGCGCGTCACCGTCGGCCCGGGCGTGCGCGACGCCAACGCCGATGTCTGGCTGATGGCTTACGATCCTGGCCCCGTCAGCGTCAGCGTCACCAGCGGCGTCAATCGCAGCATCGTCATCCCGCACTACAACCTCGTCACCCGCGTTGAGCGCGTGGATACATGGAGCGGCGAGACGATGTGGTTCGAACGCTCGCTGTGCATGCCGCGCTGCGCGGTAATCGTTCAGGCGCCGAACGGCGGCCCGATCCTGGCCGCCGCCTACACGCTGAACTGAGCCGGACGCTGTCTAGTCGCGTGCGCCCGGAACCAGATTGGCAAGCGGCGGCGCAAC
>JAEUMU010000225.1 GCA_016791325.1 Hyphomonadaceae bacterium | reverse complement strand
AGGTTGGCTGCGTCAAACCGCACGCGAACTCCGGTTTCTTTTTCCAGCTCGGCGCGAATGCGCTCGATTTCGGCGGCGTCGCCCAGGCCGTTCAGGGTGATGTCGAAGCCGGCGTGCGCAAGCGCCCGCGCCACGCCTAGGCCGATGCCGCTAGTCGAGCCTGTGACCAGCGCAGCTTTCCGATCGCTCATGTGCATGTCCTCGTCTGCTTGCGCGTCCGCGCCGGAACCGCTAGCGCAGACCCGCACAATGCCGCGCGGGCGGCGCAAGAGGGATCGGCCATGGACTTCTCACCGCCCCTGAACGCGTTCGTCGCAGGGTTTCCCGATTTTATCATCCAACTGGGCGTTGCGTTGGGGCTGTTTGTCGCGTCGCTGATCATTTATGTCATCATGACGCCGCATAAAGAGCTGGCCCTGATCCGCGCCGGCAATCCTTCGGCGTCGCTGGCGTTCGGCGGCGTGGTGGTCGGGCTGGCGATCCCGCTTGGCTCGTGCCTGGCGCACTCCTTTGGCATGTGGGACTTGCTGATCTGGGGCGTTGTTACGCTGCTTCTACAGCTTATCGCGTTCCGCTTCGCCGATATGTTCCTGCGCGGTCTGCCCCAGCGCATCGCTGAAGGCGATGTCGCGGCGGCCGTGTTCCTTATGAGTGTGAAGATCGGCTTGGCGCTGATTCTGGCGGGCGCGGTCTCGGACCCGAACGTGACCATGTTCCGGAGCGGCTGAGGGGATGCTGCGTCTCATTCCGGACTGGCTGCTTTACATCGTCGTCACCGCGGCGGTGGTGTTTGCGCTGTTCAGTCTGGATTCCGGGCAGCGCGCCAACGCGCCCCCAGCGATGCCCGATTGGGCCGATAGCGGCGCGCAATTGCCGCCGCCTTCGATTTACGACCCTGAAGTGTTGGTGGAGGTGGGCGCGGCGAGTTCGGGCCTCGGCAGCGCTTTTGCGATTTCAGAAGAGGGCTGGTGGGTCACAGCGCGTCACATCGTCGATTCCTGCCGCTCTGTAGCGCTGGTGGTTTCGCGCGGGGTGGCGACGCCCGTGCGCGATGTGAAGGTGGCGCTGTTTGCCGACCTGGCGCTGCTGCGCACGGACCGCGCGCCGCGCGCGCTCGCGCTCGACACCTCTGAGCGGCAATTTCAAGTGAACCAGCGCGCCTATCATGTGGGCTATCCGCAAGGGCGCGCGGGGGAAGTGTATTCAAGGCTGATCGGCCGCGAAACGCTCGTGGCGCGCGGGCGCTACGATACGGAAGAGCCGGTGCTGGCGTGGGCCGTGTTGGGCCGCACGGGGGGTTTGAGCGGCTCGCTCGCCGGCATAAGCGGGGGACCAGCCATTTCAGCTACGGGGCAAGTGATCGGCGTGACGGTGGCGGAATCGGCGCGGCGTGGGCGCATCTACACGGCCTCGCCTTCTTCGCTGGCGCGGCTGTTGCGCGTGGAGCAAGTGAGCGCTCAGGGCACGCCCGCCCCACGCATGACGCCCGAGAATTACGGCCAGCAGGCCGACGATCTGCGCCGCAGCCTCGCGGTGGCGCAAGTTGTGTGCGTGGGACCGGAGGCGCCGTGATGTTCGCTGATCGCCTGATCGAAGCCGTGCGCGCAAAGCAGACGCCGCTGTGCGTGGGACTTGATCCGTTCGCAGAGAAAATCCCCGCGCTGTTCGGCGACGCGCGCGAAGAGATCGCGGCGATCGAACGCTTTGGCGAAGCGGTGGTGTCGCTGGCCGCGCAGCACGCGGGCGTGTTCAAGCCGCAACTAGGCCTGTTCGAGCCTTACGGGCCCGATGGCGTGCGTGTGGCGCAGGAGATTGTCAGCGAAGCGCGCGCGCTGGGCATGGTGGTGATCCTGGACGCCAAACGCGGCGACATCGGCACCACGGCGGAAGGCTACGCGCGGGCGAGCTTTGGACAGGCGCCGGGTTTCGACGCTGATTGCGTCACCGTGAACCCCTATCTTGGCGCCGACTCGATCGAGCCGTTTCTGGCGCGGGCCGAACGCGACGCTAAGGGCGTGGCCGTGCTCGTGCGCACGTCCAATCCGGGCGCGCGCGACTTGCAGGATCTCGATTGCAGCGGCGCGCCGCTGTGGCGACGCACCGCCGAAATGCTGGCTGCGCAGACGGGGCGGCTGAAAGGGCGAAGCGGCTGGTCGGGCCTGATGGCGGTGGCGGGCGCCACCTACCCGGAGGAAGCGCGAGCTTTGCGCCAGACCTTGCCAGATGCCCTCTTCCTTGTGCCCGGATATGGCGCGCAGGGAGCCAGCGCGGCCGATGCCGTCGCCGGCTTCACAATGACGCCGCGAGGGCGCGAGGGTGGTGTTGTCAATTCATCGAGGGGCGTGACTTACCCACAGGGCGCGCAGCATGCCGCCACGCTCGACGCATGGCGCGAGATCGTCAGCACGGCCATGGCGGGGGCGGCGGCGGAACTGCGTGCAGCCTGCAACGCTTGATGCGATGAAAAAACGGGAGAGACTGCGGCCCGAGTGAGTCGGTAGGGACGGTCGCGAAATGACCGGCGAGGAGACCTCCATGCGCAAGAATTTGACGCACGCTTTCTTGGCCGCGCTGGCGCTTGTGTTCGCCGGCCCGGCCCTGGCCGACGGGCCGGGCGACGCAGGGCCCGACGTGGCCGCGCCGCCCGTTCGGGCCGAACCGGCGCCAGCGGCGCAGCCGGCCGCCGCCGAGGGCCGCACCGGCCAAATCCTGCTCGACAACGTCACGCTCTCCGTTCCGCAGGGCTACCGCTTCTATTCGGCTGCAGAGGCGATGGCCTATCTGCAGCGCAACAATGCCGCCACACCCGCGGGAACGGTGCTCGGCCTGCTGGCGCGCGAAGGCGCCGACATTCGCCGCGCCGGCACGTGGGCGACAGTGGTGAGCTATGACGCCATTGGCTACGTGCAGCCGGAAACCGCCGCCGGCCTACAAGACGCCAGTTTCGAGAGCGACGTGCGCAGCGCCCGCAGCGCCCAGAGCCGCGTATTCGAAGGCTTCGCCGCCGCACCCGCATTCGACGCCGCCGGCCCCACGCTGACCTGGGCGGAACGCGCGGGGCGCCCTGGCGGGGCGGGCCCGGATCTGCGCTTTGAGCAGAAAGCGCCCGGCCGCCAAGGCGTGGCCTGCCTAACCTCCATTGGCAGCGCCGACCAGATGCCGGAGATCCAAGCCGCAGCCGCAGACCTGCGCGCGATGCTGAGTTTTCCGGCGGGCAGCCGGCACGCCGATTTCCAGCCGGCGACGGATCAGGTTTCTTCTTATTCCGTGCCCGGGCTGGTGACGGGTGTGGCGAATGCGCAAGCGCATGCCTTGGCGGCGGGCGAAGCTGCCGATGGCGGCAGCGCGACCGGGCAAACTGGCTTCGGCGGGCTCGCCGGCTGGTTCCCATGGGTGGCGGTCGGCATCGTCGTGCTTGCGGTGGCCGGCTATTTGATGATGCGCCGGCGCGAAGATGACGACGAAGAAGAGGCTGAAGCCTAAGCGCCAAAGAGAGCGCCATCGCGCTCGACAATCGCGACGCGGGTGAGGCCTTTGCCGTTGCAAGGGCCGCCAGCGCAAGCACCGGTATCAAGCGCATAGCTCGCGCCATGAGCGCCGCACACGATGAAACGGCCCTGCTGCACCAGCACGCGGCCGTCAGCCCGTTGAAGCGGGTAATCAGCGTGCGTGCAGCGATTGCGGAAAGCGTGAAAGGCGCCCGCGCGGCGCGTGAGCACAAGCGACACGCGCCCCTCACCCTCGCCCACATGCACGACAAGCGCCGCGCCCTCTGGGACATCGGCTGTGGCGGCCAGGCGCACACCAGCCGGCACGAGCGTCCCGCTCACGCGCCCTCAGCTTTGAACGGGCGCGCCAAAAGCGCCTTGATCGCCTCATCTACGCTGATGCGCTCGGCCAGGATCGCATCCACCGCTTCGCAAATTGGCATCTCAACGCCATGCTTGCGCGCCAGGGCGACCACGGCAGGCGCGCTTTCAGCGCCTTCGGCGACGGACCGCCGTTCGCCCAACACCTCCCGAAGCGCGCGCCCCTCGCCAAGCGCAGCGCCCAGGGACGTGTTGCGCGAGGAGAGCGACGCGCAGGTCAGCACGAGATCTCCCAATCCACATAGGCCGGACAGCGTTTCAGCCTTGGCGCCCATGGCCAAGCCGAGCCGTGTGAGCTCCGCGAAGCCGCGCGTGATCAGTGCAGCGCGCGCGCCATCGCCTAGCTTTCGCCCCTCGGCAACGCCGCAAGCAATGGCGATGACGTTCTTCACCGCCCCACCGATTTCGGCGCCGATTAGATCATCGGCCACGTAGGGACGGAAAGTTGGCAAACCCAATGTCGCGACAATGCGCTCGGCAAGCGCGGCATCGCTGCTGGCGATCGTGACGGCGGTGGGCAAGCCGCGAGCGACATCTTTGGCGAAACCCGGGCCTGAAAGCACGGCTGGCGGCAGATGCGGAAGCTCTTGGGCCAGAACGTCCGTCATCAAAGCCAGGGTGCCGCGCTCGACGCCCTTGGCGCACAACACAACCCGGCTCTCGGAAGCGAGCATCGGCCTCAGCGCTTCAAGCACGCCGCGCATGTGCTGCGCCGGCGGAGCGGCGACGATTAACTCGGCATCGGCGGCCTCTTCGAGATCGCTGACAGCGCGGATGATCGGGTTCAGCTTGATGCCTGGCAGGAACAGCTGGTTTTCTTGGCGCTGGTTGACGCTCTCGGCCACCTCGGGCTCCCGCGCCCACAGCGTGGTCGCACGTCCGGCCGCGGCCGCGACCTGGGCTAGGGCGGTACCCCAGGCGCCAGCGCCCAGCACCGTAACCGTCTGGAACGGCTGGGAGGTCACAGGGCTGAATCCTTCATTGATCGTTCAGTCAAAACCGCGTAAGAAGTAAGGATGGACGATAAGGCCACAACGCGCGATCGCATCCTCCAGGCGGCGATCACCCGCATCAAGCATTACGGCTACGCCAAGACAACCATGGCCGAGATCGCGGCCGATTGCGATATGTCTCCTGGCAACATCTACCGCTTCTTCGAGGCCAAGATCGACTTGGCTGAAGCCATGGCGCGCAAGCACTATGCGGAGGAGCACACCGCAATGGCGCAGGTGGGGCGGCGCAAGGACTGGGCGCCGGACAAGCGCTTGAAGGAGATGCTTCTCAAGCGCATGCGCGAAAATTACCAGATGTTCGAAGATCACGCGAAGATTCTGGAGGTTGCCGAGGTGCTTTCGCGCGAGAGGCCGCTGTTCATGAACGAACTGATCGCACTGGAGCGCGTCAGCATCGCGGCGGTGATCGAAGAAGGCATGCAAAGCGGGCTGTTCGCAAAAGGCGATGCAGAGTTCGCCGCTGAGATGCTGCAGGCGGCCACGGTGAAGTTCTCCATCCCGCAGCTGATCTCACGGCTGACGCTGCCCAAGCTTGAGCGCGAGTTGGAGGGTGTCATGACCCTGTTGCTGTGCGGCCTCTACGCGACCGAGCATAAGGACTCCGCCAAGAAGGGGCGCACGCGGCAAGAGGCAGAAGCGTAATTGTCGCTACGCAATTGTTGAACAAAATGTCTTTTGTTCATTGATCAGCGTTCGGCGGTGCGCTATACAAGGCTCATCGACATTCTCGAGCCTTGGAGGCCCCGCCGATGACCGCAAATCGCCCTTCCACCCTGTTGATGGCAACGTTTCTGCTCGCCGCTGCTGCGCTAGTCGCGGCGGCCGCCTCGCCATTCCTTCAAGTTGCCGCCCACGTCGTGGCGTGAACCCAGCTGAGGCGTAACTCCCAGAGCGCCAAAGCCTATTGCAGGCGCGAAGGTCATGCCTTCGCGCCTGCTTTTTATCTGCATTAACGGCGTGAAATTAACCGGCGCATGCATTTCTGCATAAGTGAGCTGGATTTTATTGCCTTCTTTTCCGCCGCCACAGGGTCCATCTCTTCGCCATCGATGTTCGCATCTGCAACATCGAACCTTTAGTGGGGAGATTTATATGTCTGCGCATGACCTGCCTGCGACTGGCCGGGCTTTGTCCCTGATCGTCGCGATCGCACTGGTCGCGACCGCGCTGGCGCCGTTGGTTGTCACGGCCGCGCGGGTCGTGGCCTAAGCCTTTGCTCCCTTGCGCCCGGGCTGATGGCTCGGGCGCAAGCGGGCGGCCGCTTCATCGAGCGGCCAACGCGGGCGCGCCGAGGCGTCCAGTGAATCGGTGAATCCTCGTCTCAGCCGTTCAGCCCCGGCCAGCGCAATCATCGCCGCATTGTCGGTGCACCACTTCAGGGGCGGCGCGACGAAGTCGTAACCGCGCTCAGCGGCCAAAGCCTCCAGCCGCGAGCGGATCGCCTTATTGGCGGCCACCCCGCCAGCGGCGACCAGCCGGCCCTTCGCCCCCCACATCGGA
>JAEUMU010000220.1 GCA_016791325.1 Hyphomonadaceae bacterium | reverse complement strand
GTTGCGCGCGAATTCCCTGCGCCAGAAGCCTTCACGCTTCGCAATGGCCTGCAGGTAATCGTGCTTACGGATCGGCGTGCGCCGGTCGTTACACATCAGGTCTGGTATCGCGTCGGCGCCGCCGATGAAGTGCGCGGCCAGTCCGGCATGGCGCATTTCTTTGAACACCTGATGTTCAAGGGCACGCGTGACATTCCCGCTGGCGAGTTCTCCCGCATTATCGCCCGCAATGGCGGCGACGATAACGCGCAGACCTCCTGGGATTACACCGTCTATTTCGAGCGCATCGCGCGCGACCGGCTTGAGCTTGTCATGCGTATGGAAGCCGATCGCATGCGCAATCTGCGCTTTTCGGATGAGACCTTCCTCTCCGAACGCAACGTGATCGTGGAAGAGCGCCGCCAGCGCGTTGATAACAATCCGGGGCAAGTATTGGGCGAGCGGATGCGCGCAATGCTGTTTCCCCACCATCCGTATGGAACGCCAGTGATCGGCTGGCTGCACGAAATTCAAAGTCTCGATCGCGAGAGTGCGGAAGTGTTCTACCGCACTTGGTATGCGCCCAATAACGCCATTCTGGTCGTGGCCGGGGATGTGGATGCGGCTGAACTGCGCCCCCTGGCCGAGCGTTATTATGGGGGGCTGCGCCCGACGCGCGACCTGCCGGCGCGTGCATGGGTGCGCGATCCGCCTTCCATTGGCCCGATGCGCGTGACGCACCGCGATGAGAAAGTGCGCCAGCCTTCTGTTTCGAGGCTCTATCGCGCCGTCAGCTACGCCACCGATGAAGGGCGTCAAGCGCATGCGCTGGACGTCGCGGTGGAAATACTCGGCGGCTCCGCCACCAGCAGGCTTTACAGAGCGCTGGTGGAGGAACGCGCGTTGGCGGTCGGCGCTGGCGCGGGCGCTGGTTTGTCGGGGCTGGGGGGTGGTACGGTTTCGGTGTGGGCGACGCCCGTGGAAGGCGTTTCCTTGGAGCGGCTTGAGGCCGCGATCGATGAAGTGATCACTGTGTTTCTGCGCGATGGCCCCACCAGCGCCGAGCTTGTTCGCGCAAAATCCTCGCTAGCAGCGGCCGCGGTTTATGCGCGCGACAGTCAGCAAACCATGGCCAACATTTTCGGTGCATCGCTGATTCAGGGCGAGAGCATCGACGACGTGATCAACTGGCCGGCTGACGTTGAGGCGGTGACCGCCGAGGACGTCGTTGCGATCGCGCGCACGACCTTTGACATCAACCAATCCGTGACGGGCTGGCTTCTTCCAGAGCGTGAGCCGTGAGGAGGGGTTGGCATTTGGCGCTGTTGGGCGCGGTGTTCCTCGCTTTCGCGCCTATCACACCTGCCTGGGCCCAGCCACGCGCCGAATCCAGTGCTGCGCGTTTCAGCGTGGCTGTCCAAGAGATCACCACGCCGAGCGGCCTGCGCGCGTGGCTGGTTTCCAATGACACTGTGCCGATGATTGTGATGCACGCGTATTGGAGCGGTGGGTCGGCAATTGAGCCGGAATCCATGCCCGGCGTAACCGGCGTTATGACCGACATGCTGACCGAGGGCGCGGGCGCGCTGGACTCCGCAGCGTTCAAGGAGCGGATCGAAGATCTCAATATCGGGCTCTCATTCAGCGCCGGTTGGGATGGCGTGGGCATGAGCCTGACGACGCTTAGCGAAAATCGCGACGCCGCATTCGATTTGGCCCGTATGGCGCTCACCAGTCCCCGCTTCGACACTGCGCCGCTTGAGCGCATTCGCCGACAGTTGCTTGTGGGGTTGCGCACTCGCGAAACGAACCCGTCCTATCTTGGCTATCTCGCCCTCGACCAGGCGCTTTATCCCGGGCACCCGTATGCGCGTCGCGCGACGCGCGAGGGCGTGCTGGCGATTGATCGGCGCGCGCTGGCGGCACGGCGCGATGCACTGCTCAATCGCGCGACGCTGCGAATTACGATCGTGGGTGACATCAACGCGGCGGACGCCGCGCGTTTGATCGATTCGACCTTCGGGGGGCTGCCACAAGGCGCGCCGCCGGCGGAGCCGCCTCAGGCTGATCTCCGCCCCGCAACGCCGCTGATCGTGCGCCAGTTGCCGCAACCGCAAAGCCTTTTGCTCTGGGCGGCGCCCGGCATTCAGGATGAGGATCCCGATTGGATTCCGCTGGCGGTGGCCAACTACATTCTTGGCGGCGGGGGATTTTCCTCCCGGCTGATGGACCAGGTGCGCGAAGAGCGCGGCCTTGTTTACAGCATCCGAACGGTGACCTGGGTTCGCGATTTCGCTGCCATGATCCGCGGCCAGGCCCAGACTGAAAACGCCAACGTGGCCGAAGCGATTGAGGTCATCCGCAGCGAAATCCGCCGCCTATACGAGCAAGGCGCTACCGAGGCGGAGGTGCGCGACGCGATAACGTACCTCACTGGCTCATTTGCCCTCGATCTCGATTCCAACGTGAAAATCGCCAGCGTGGTTCACAATTATCAGGTGGCGGGACGGACGCTCGACTACGTCAACCAACGTAACGATCTGATCCGCGCCGTGACCGTTGCTGATGTCGACCGCGTGGTGAGGCGCTTG